>JAJYXS010000118.1 GCA_021801615.1 Actinomycetes bacterium | reverse complement strand
GGCTTCTTCGTGCTCGAAGAGGGTATGACCGTCGTGGTGCAGCCCAACGTCGTCACCGCCGACGGCACGGCCGGGGTCCAGACCGGAGAGCTCCTGTTGGTCACCTCGAAGGGCTGCGAGCGCCTCCACGCCTACCCACGGGGTATCGGCGTCCTCGGCAGCCCGGCATGATCGTGCGATGTCCGTGACCCGCGCCGGGCCACCAGCACATTCCGGCCTGGCCGGGGTGGTCGGCACGGACATGGCTGGACCCGGCTGGGTCCGGCGGGGTCCGGCTGTGGGCATGGGAACTGCTGAATTGCTGCCAATGGAGGGCGTGAGCGGCGCCGTTGTGGCTCGGCTCACAGGGTGCGAGCACCACGATGGCGAGCGCGCTTGTGTCCATCGCGATACGTGCCACGCGCTCGCCAGAGCGCAACTGGCGCACCAGGCGACGGGCGTGGTCCAAGCGAGCTCGGTTGCTGCGCGGTCCCTCGGTTCGGCTGGGTTGCGGGCAACGTCTAGTGGGGGCCTGGGTCAGTGCGTCCGGTCAGCCGACGTCCGGTCAGCCGACGTCCAGTCAGTCGACCGCCGGTCAGCCGACGGCCCAGCCGAGGAACGCGGCCGGTCAGTCGACGGCCCGGCCGAGGAACGCCGCCAGCCGGTCGGCGACCGGACGTCCCGCCTCGCAGGGTTGCTCGGCGCCAAAGGGCCGACCCGGTCCGCGCATGTCCTCCGTGAGGGTTTGCCGGGACGTTCCCAATGCCCAGTCTGCCAGCTCGGGATCGATGTCGGTCGATTGACCGGTCGCCTTCGCCAGGTCCCAGGCGTGCACGAGCGCGTCGCGAGCGCGCATGACGACGACGACGGCGCCGGGCACCTCGCCGATCCGGAGCTGATAGGTGCGCTCGAGCCCGCCTGGCGCGGCAAGGACCGCTTGGGCGGCGCGAGCCGACGCGGCGTGGGCCTCGAGCAGACCGGCGACGTCATGAGCCGGCGCGGGCGGCTCCTTCTGCGCAACCCGGTAGTTGCCCGAGACGACGTGACCGACGAGGTCGCGCACCGACCATTCGCTGCAGGGCGTGGGCGCTTCCAGCTGCCCGGGTCCGACCCCGGCGAGCACGTCGGCGAACACCTGCTGGGCGCGTTCGTGGGCTGCGAGCGGATCCATCGCGCCCAGTCTTGCCTGCCGAGCCGGTTCCCGCCAATGCCACGCAAGAGCCCGTTGGCGAGGTCAGTGGTCTCGCGTGGCAACGGTGTGCGCGCCGGACCTGCGCGCGCTACGAGGACGAAGGCGCCTCGGCTTCGGGCGAGGCGACGCGGCGGCCAGGCGTTCCGAGGCGACGAACGGCCCACACGCCGATGCCGGCCACGATCAAGGCACCGAAGGCGATGCTCACCGGCGTGAAGGCCGAGGACACCCCCTGCCAGTTGGCGGCCAGCGCCTCCCCGGCCAAGGCGAACGCGAAGGACCACGGCAGGCTGCCGAGGACCGTGAGCGCGCTGAAGGTCCCCAGGGGCATCTCCGCGATCCCGGCGGGGAGGCTGATGAACGTCCGCACCACCGGGAGGAGCCTGGCGAGGAGCACGGCGGAGGTGCCGTGCTGGGCGAAGAACCGCTCTGCGCGCTCGAGGTCGTGGTGGCGCAGGAGCACGTAGCGTCCGAAACGTTCGACGAGCGGCCGGCCGCCGACTCGCCCTGCAGCGTAGGAGATCCAGGACCCGACGAGGTTCCCGGCCGTGCCGGCCAGGGCAACGGCGACCACGTCGAAGTGCGCGTGCACCCCTGCGAGCACGGCACCGCCTGCCAAGGCGCCACCGAACAGCATGACCGCTTCGCTCGGGACAGGGATGCACGCCGACTCGAGAACCATGAGGGCGAAGATCGCGACATACCCGTGCCTGCTGATCTGGGATACGACGAGGTGTTCCACCGGGCTCCTTGGCGACAGCAGCGTAGCCGGGGACGAGCTTGGAGGACCCCGAACGCAGCAGCGTCGAACGTACCAGCAGCGCCGAACGTACACCTCGACCGCCGCAGCTTGTCGCCGAGTGGCCCGCGGTCGCCGAGTGGCCCGCCGTCGCCGAGTGGCCCGCCGTCGCCGAGTGGCCCGCCGTCGCCGAGTGGCCCGCCGGCGAGCCGGCACCTACATGGGAGGGAGCAGCTCGTAGTGGTGCTCGAGCATCGTCGCCGCGCCGCGCACCACTGCTCGAAGCGGCTTTTCGACGACCACCGTTGTCACGCCCGTCGAGTCGCGAAGCCGGCTCGCGAGGCCAGGGAGGAGCGCGCCGCCGCCTGCGAGCTGGACCTTTCGGCGGATCACGCCGTCTGCGAGATCTGGAGGCATTTCCCACAGGAGCTCCTGGACGGACTCGATGATCGGCGCGACGACGTGCTCGAGTGCCGAGGCCACCAGCGGTCCGCGCACCTGTTCCTCGCGCACGGTTCCCCGCGCCAGGTCGATGCCTGCGACCTGGGCGGACCCGCTCGCGCCACCGGTCAAGCCGAGGGACTTCTTCAGGTGCTCGGCGGCCCGGAGACCGATGTGCAGTCCCAGTTCGGCTTTGACCGCCTGGACGATCGCCTCGTCCATCGCGTTCCCGCCGACCCGCAGCGAATGCACTCGGACCATGTGGGCACCGAGGACGATCGCCGCTTCGGTGGTCCCGCCTCCGACGTCCACGATGAGGACGCCATCGGTGCCTTGCGGCTCCGCGCCGGCTCCGATCGCCGCGGCGACCGGCTCGTCGAGGAGCCGCACGGCGAGCCGAGGCCGGTGGAAGGAGGCGGCAGCGACGAGCGCTCGGCGTTCGATGAAGCTCGCGCCGCTCGGCACGCAGATCACCGCTCTCGGGCCGAGCACGCTCGTCCGGAAGCGGGCACGCCGGAGGAAGGTCTGCAGCATGGTCGCTGCCGCGTCGAGCTCGGTGATGACCCCTTCCCGGAGAGGATGGAGCACGTCGATGTCGACGGGCTCCTTCCTCATGAGCTCCTCTGCCCGCTCACCTACCAAGGGCGGTTGGTCCGTGTGGCGGTACAGCGCGATCGTCGACGGCTCGTCGAGCACCACTCCACGACCGCGGACGTGGACGAGAGAATTGACGGTGCCCAGGTCGACAGCCACGCCCGATCGGAGCCGCATCGCCACCTTCTTCGCTCGCCTCTGACCCCCTCGAACCGATGACTTCTCCACAAGTATTCCCCAGCTCGAGCCGACACTGGTCGCGCAGGTCGAGCGACGGGGCTCTGCCACGCGAACGGCTGCACGCGCCGGTGACCGGGACGGGTGGCATCATCGGCAGGTGAGCCCGGAAGGGGAGCGGCGCAGACGAAGGCGCAGGCGAGCACGCCGCCGGGGGGCTGTCGTCCTAGCGGTCGCGCTCGCAGGAGCGGCGGTTGGCTTCGGTCTGAGCCGCCTCGGCGGAGCGCCTCGCTCGGCCGCACTGCCGGCGTCGGCCCCGTCACGCCACACCGCACCGAGAGCGGCCGGCATCGGCCCGAGGCCCCACCTCGGGCCCTACGGGGTGGTGTCACCCGCGATCGTCGCGGAGAACCGCAAGCCCGGCACCACCGCGTGGGAGATCACCCACGAGCCGCCGAGAGGATCGATCCAGGGCTGGGCCAGCACGACCTACGCGGCCGCGGGCCAGACAGTCGGGCTGTACGTGACGACGACAGCCCCGAGCTTTCGCGTCGTCGCCTACCGCATGGGCTACTACCAGGGGAAGGGCGCCCGGGAGATCTGGGAGTCGAAGCCGGTGCGCGGCGAGGTCCAGCCGCCCTGCACGCTCACCCCCGGCGTGAACATGGTGAGCTGCGACAACTGGCACCGGTCCCTCACCATGCACGTCACCAAGGCGTTCGTCCAGGGCGACTACCTCTTGAAGCTCGTCGGGAGCGGGGGGCAGCAGAGCTACGTGCTGCTCACCATCTGGGACCCGACGAGCACCGCCACGTACCTCGTGGTCGCTCGCAGCCTCACCGAGGAGGGGTGGAACACCTACGGCGGGTACTCCTTCTACCAGGGCCAGGGGCCTTGCACGCTCGGCCAGACCAGCTCGTATCCGCCGTGCAACAGGGCACGCATCGTGTCGTTCGACCGACCGATGGCCACAGGGCAGGGCGCGTCGGACTTTCTCGGCGACGAGTACCCGCTCGTCCGGTTCATGGAAGAGCACGGGCTCGACGCCGCGTATGTGACCGACATCACCGTCTCCCAGCATCCCTCCATCGTCCTGCGCCACAAGGTGTACATCTCCCTCGGTCACGACGAGACGTGGACGACGACCGAGAGGGACGCCGTGCAGAACGGTCTGGCTCACGGCGTCAACGTCGCCTTCATGGGCGCGGCGCCGATGGTGCGCCACGCACGCCTCCAGCCTTCGCCGATCGGGCCCGACCGCGAGGAGGTCGACTACCGCACATCCACAGAGGACCCCCTGCGCGGCACCGGGCGCACACGCACAGTCACCGGCAACACGTTCGCCACACCGCCGGTGAGCTCCCCGCCGACACGCTTCATTGGCGGGGAGTACAGCGGCTATGTCGACACAGACGCCACGCCCCTGCCCTTCGTCGTCTTCGACGCCTCCTCTTGGATCTTCCAAGGCACGGGCCTGAGGGACGGATCGCAGATCCCCGACGTCATCCGCTCGGACATCCAGCACGTCAACCCCACAGCCGCACCGCCGGACCTCCAGGTCCTCGGCCACTCGCCCATTCCGCTCACGAGCGCCTACACGAACCAGGGCGACTGGAACGGCGACACGTACTCGGACATGACCTACTACACGGACCCGACGAGCAAGGCCGGGGTGTTCGAGAGCGGCACGGTCAGCTGGATCTCTCGGCTCATGATCTGCGATCCCGCGCCGGGTCCATGCCCCGAGCACGACGTCGCACGCATCACCGGGAACCTCCTCCGGCTCTTCGGGCAGGGCCCCGCGGGCGAGACGCACCCGTCCGTCGGCAACCTGGCCCAGGTGAGGCCGCCCGGTTCCTGACTCAGCGGCCGGACAACCTGACCTGGCCCACCAGCCGGTCGCGCAGCTCGCGCACGTGGCGCCGGCTGACCGGCAGTGTCTCGCCGAGCACCTGGACCGCGGTGTGGCCCCCGTCGCTGCGAATCTCGGTGACGTCGCGCAGCGACACGAGGTAGCTGCGATGGACGCGCACGAACCCGCGTTCGGTCCAGTGCTCTTCGAGCGCCGACATCGGCGTGCGCAGCAGGTGGCTCGCCCCGCTCCGGAGGTGGATCCGGACGTAGTCGCCCGCCGACTCGACCCAGGCGATGTCGTCGCGCTCGACGAGGAGCGTCCGGTTGCCCTCCTCGACCGCGACCACCTCGGCGATCCCGGGCCCCTCGGCGCCATGGACGTGCCCCTCCTGTGCGCGCCCTTCTGCGAGGGTGAGGCGCGACGAGACGATCGCGCGCCGCAGCGCCCGCTCGAGGCGCTCATCATCCAGCGGCTTCAGCAGGTAGCCCGCCGCACCGACCTCGAACGCCTCCAGGGCGTGCTCCTCGTGCGCGGTGACGAAGATCACGGCCGGAGGGGACGCGAAGCGGCCGAGCACGCGGGCGAGCTCCATCCCGTCGAGCCCCGGCATCCGGATGTCGAGGAGCACGGCGTCGAATTCCTCGTCGTGCAGCCGGCGTAGCGCGTCGGTCGCGCTGTGCGCGACGGCGACGTGCTCGACGAGGGGGGAGCGCCCGAGGAGGTAGGACAGCTCGTCGAGCGACGGCGCTTCGTCGTCGACGGCGAGGATCGAAAGCCCGGTCACCGCCACCTGGGACCCACCACCTCCAGTCTGCTTCAGTCTGCCGTCGTCGCGACGGGCCGCTTGGGAATGCGCAGCGTCACGGTGGTGCCCGCACCGGGCGCTGAGCGGATCCGGAGCCCGTACTCCTCCCCGAAGACGGCGCGAAGTCGCTCGTCGACGTTGTGCAGGCCGACCGCGTCGCTCGAGTCCGTTCCCGAGAGCGCCTGGAGCAGGTGCAGGGGATCCGTGCCGACGCCGTCGTCGTCGATCCGCACCGCCGCCTCGTTCCCCTCGTCGGTGATGGCGACCGACAGCGTGCCGGGGCGCTCGCTCGGCTCGAGCCCGTGGCGCACTGCGTTCTCGACGAGCGGCTGGATCACGAGGGAGGGGAGCATGACGCTCAGGACCTTCGGGGCCACGCGCATCGTCACCGACAGCCGGTCCCCGAACCGCGCGCGCTCGAGGTCCAGGTAGGTGTCGACGAGCCGGAGCTCCTCGGCCATGGTGACGAACTGGCCACGGCTCTGGAAGCTGTAGCGGGTGAAGTCGGCGAAGCCGACGAGCAGCTCCCGGGCGCGTTCGGGGTCGCTGCGGATGAACGACTCGATCGCGCTGAGCGCGTTGTAGACGAAGTGCGGCGCGATCTGGGCTCGAAGGAAGCGCAGCTCGGCTCGGTCCGCCCTCGAGCGCTCCCGTTCGAGCTGCGCGAGCTCGAGCTGGGTGGACACGAACCGTGCGACCTCCGTCGCGAGGCGTGAGAGCGTGGAGGACGCGACGGTCGCGACCGTGCCGAGCGCGCCGACCACGTGGCCGTCGACCAGGAGCGGCACGACCACGCCCCCTTGGAGCGCGCACAGCGAGTCGTCGCAGGTGAGCTCGCGGGTGGACAGCACGTGCACCGTGCCGCTCTCGAGCGTGGCGGCGAGCGGCTCCTCGAGCAGGGCGCTGTGCTCGGGGTCGATGCCGTTGACCGCGAGGATGCCGCTGCGGTCGGCGAGCACCACGCCGCCTCCGAGGAGACGCTGGAGATGGGGGACCGCCTCCTGGGCACTCGCCCTCGTGAGCCCGCCGCGCAGGCCCGGCGCCGCCTGGCTCGCGGTGTGCAAGGTCTCGTACGTGGTCCGCTGACTGGGCGTCCCGAGCCGTCCGCCAGCCCGAAGCGCGACCGAGGCGACGACGGCCGCGACCACGACCACGCCCGCCAGCGCTCCCCAGATCGCGTTGTCCACCGGCAGACCGTTCCTACAGGCTCAGCGGAACGAAGTCCCGCCTTGCGGGCGGCCCCGAACGGTCTTGGGCCACCTGGTCCACCGAGGTAGTCCGTTCAGCCGTTCGGGTGTTGCGCCTCAGGCGCGGCTGCCCTCTGGCCTTGTGGGTCCTGGTGTTCCTCGTTCGCTGCTCGGACGGGACTGCCGGCTGCCCGGCACCCGTGGACCGCACGACCGGGCGGGTAGCTCTCTTTCCTCCATGCTCCGTTGGAGTCGAGTCACGTCTCTTCCGTTGCCGTGCTCGCTGAGCGAGCCCGCGTCTTGCGATGACCAGGGCCGCTCCATGGTGGCCCGAGGCATCCGCTGAGATCTCTTGCAAGGAGCCGAGCCAGTGCTCGGCTCCCCACTTGCTCGTGTAGGCCGGGTCGCCGGCGATGACGACGATCCCGACGTTGTTTGCCATCTGGACCAGACGTTGACAGAGCTTGGCCGTCGGGATCCCTGTAACCAGGCGCCGGAAGCTCTTCCCCGGCTTGCCGTGGGAGCGGCGCCCACTGCGCTCTCGGCCCAGCTCCCGAGTATCGGCAAAGTCCAGGTCCTCGATCACGATGGCCCGGCAGCCGTTGGCCCGGGCGGTGGCGAGCAGGGCAGAGATCGCCCGGCACAGGTGCCCCTCGCTGGTGGTGGCGAGCAGGGTGGCGAGCAGGGCAGAGATCGCCTGGCGCAGGTGACCCTCGCTGGTGGTGGCGCGAAGGTCGGCGAGTGTGAGCGGGATCGTGATCGGCCGACCGACCGGGTTCCCCGAGGGGTCCACCACCATCGCGTCGAGGTGACCGACGTTGACCTCGACGGGCAAGACCCGGTGCCCTCGGAGCTGGTCGAGGGTGGGGAGCTCTTGGACCGGGCACTTCCACGAGGCGTCCAGGTACCAGAGCCGCTTCTCAGGTGTGAAGGTGATGTCGTAGCGGTGAGCTCCGGTGGTTGCCTGGGCCGTCACCTCGTCACCGCGGTGGGAGAAGGAAACCGGGCAAGTTGGCTGCCCACTCGGTGAGCCGGGCGACCTGGCGATCAAGGTCTGCCCAATGGTTGTGGGAGGACACCCGGGCATCCAGGCCGAGAGTCTCTCCTCGAGTGGAGAGGACGGCATCGGGGGAGACGAGGATCGTCCGCCGGTTCACCCTGATTGTCGGCACCGGGAGCGTCCCGGTATGGAACCAGTCGTACGCAGTCTGTGGATGGATGCCCTAGCGACGCGCCCACTCGGCCAGATCCACCGTCGATCATGGCACTAGAAGGCATGGCACTAGAAGGCATGGCACTAGAAGGCATGGCACTAGAAGGCATGGCACTAGAAGGCATGGCACTAGAAGGCATGGCACTAGAACGTGTGCACGTGGTGGATGACCTGCTGATGCTGGAGCAGCTCACGACCTCCGCGTCGGTCGTCGCGCGTTCGACCGGTCTTGCCAAGAGTCTTCCACAGGACAGGACGTCCGGCGGAAGTCGCGGTTCCTGACGCCCGCCCGGCACGCTCGTCGGTCGAGCGCGCAGCAGTCGCCGCCCGTCGCCCCGAGCCGCCCGCGCGGCCGACCGCCCGTCGCCCCGAGCCGACCGCTCGGCGCACCGTGTCGACCGCTCGGCGACGAAGGGGCACCGCCGGGCGATCCCTCGTCCTCGGGCCTTGTCGACCGGCCCCGCGCTGCCCAAGATCACCGGTAGCGGGAGCCTGTCCGGGGCCCTCTCGGGCCGCGTGCGGTCCCAGAGGGCGTGCCGGACATGACCCGCGTGGTGCTGCTTCGACACGAGCCTGCCCGGAGGACCGGGCGGAGAGGAGGTCCACGACATGGCAACCACCTTCGAGTCGCCGAGACCCGCCCAGCAGATGGAGATCGTCGGCGCTCCCGGCCCTGCCGACCCGGCGCCGCTGGGACTGGCCGGGTTCGCGCTCACCACGTTCCTGCTGTCGGTGCACAACGCGGGATGGACACGTGGGACGGGGCTCGCCTGGCTCGGCTACGCGTTCGCCTACGGCGGCGCCGCCCAGCTGCTCGCCGGCATGTGGGAGTTCAGGAACCGCAACGTCTTCGGCGCCACGGCGTTCTCGACGTACGGCGGGTTCTGGATCGGTCTCGGGCTGTGGGTCCTGCTCGGGGCTCCCCACGCCACCAGCACGGCGATGGCGGACAACGACCTCGGGTGGATCCTGCTCGCGTTCTTCATCTTCAACACCTACATGCTCTTGTGGAGCATGTTCGTGAGCCAGGCCGTCCTCGGCGTGTTCTTCACGTTGGAGATCACCGAACTGCTGCTTTTCATCGGCAACTTCGCCACGACAACCAACCTGGTGAAGGCTGGGGGCATCGTCGGCGTCGTCACCGCGGCGGTCGCCTGGTACACGTCGGCGGCCGGCGTGGTGAACGGCATGGCCGGGCGACACGTCCTGTACGTCGGAAAGCCGCTGAGCCTCCGCACGGCGAAGAGCTGAACCACCCGTCCACAGCGCCGCCCGGACCGACCCGTGGTGCGCGGGTGGGTCCGGTCGGCGTCGGGCGGAAAGGGGCGGAAGGGGGCGGAAGGGGAAGCGATTGCACTCCTGGTTCCCAGGAGAGCAGGATGGAACACGAGCAAGATCCAAGAGCAAGATCAAGACCAACAGACAAGACCAACAGATCAGCCCAGCGGCAAGATCGGTCCAGACCCGGCGCTGCCGCACCGGGCGGACACGAGGGTGCGCCACGACGGAGTGCCCGTGCGCTCCACGTCCGTCCCAGGGACGGCCGTGGAGCGCACGATCCCAACTCGGGTCGTGACCGAGTGGAGGTGAACCATGACGACCGAGAGCCAGGTCCCCGGGGCCGATGAATTGCAAGTCAGCGAGGCCCAGATCGCCGTCCACTGGAAGGAGGAGCAGCTCTACTACCCACCGCCCAAGTTCATCGGTCAGGCCAACGCGGCGGACCCGGCGATCCGGGAGCGCTTCAGCGAGGACAAGTTCCCCGAGTGCTTCAAGGAGTACGCCGACCTCCTCACATGGGACCAGTACTGGCACACGACCCTCGACACCTCGAACCCGCCGTTCTGGCGCTGGTTCGTGGGGGGGAAGCTGAACGCCTCGTACAACTGCGTCGACCGGCACGTGCGCACCCGTCCGAACCAGGCGGCGCTCGTCTTCGTGCCCGAGCCCGAGGACCAGGAGACCGTCGTGGTCACCTACCGCGAGCTGTACCGGCGGGTGAACGAGACCGCGGCGATGCTCCGGGACTTCTGCGGGCTGAAGGCCGGCGACCGGGTGACGCTCCACATGCCGATGGTCCCTGAGCTGCCGGTCCTCATGCTCGCGTGCGCGCGCCTGGGCGTCATCCACTCCCAGGTGTTCGCTGGCTTCAGCGGCGCTGCGTGCGGCGGCCGGATCGCGGACTCCCAGAGCCGTGTGCTCATCACGATGGACGGCTACTACCGCAACGGAGATCTCCTCGACCACAAGGTCAAGGCGGACGAGGCCGTCGAGCGTGCGAAGCAGGAGGGCCAGGAGGTCGACAAGGTCCTCGTCTACCGCCGCCACTCCGGTCAGTACTCCTCGAAGACCCCGATGGTCCAAGGACGGGACGTCTTCGTCGACGAGGTGATGCCCGACTACAGGGGCAAGCTCGTAGACCCCGTGTCCCTCCCCGCCGAAGCGCCGCTGTTCATCATGTACTCCTCGGGAACCACCGGTCGGCCCAAGGGCTGCCAGCACTCGATCGGCGGCTACCTGGCCTACGTGACGGGGACCTCGAAGTACTACCAGGACATCCACCCGGAGGACACCTACTGGTGCGCGGCCGACATCGGCTGGATCACCGGGCACTCCTACATCGTCTACGGGCCGCTCTCGCTCGGCACGACGAGCGTCGTCTACGAGGGGGTCCCGACCTACCCAGACCCCGGCCGCCCGTGGCGGATCGCCGAACGGCTCGGCGTGAACATCTTCCACACGGCACCGACCACCATCCGCATGCTGAGAAAGGTCGGTCCCACAGAGCCGAAGAAGTACGACTACCACTTCAAGCACATGACGACGGTGGGGGAGCCCATCGAGCCGGACGTCTGGCGCTGGTACTACGAGGTCGTCGGCAAGGGCGAGGCCGTGATCGTCGACACCTGGTGGCAGACGGAGAACGGCGGCTTCCTGTGCTCGACCCTGCCGGGGCTCGAGCCGATGAAGCCGGGGAGCGCCGGTCCGGGCGTGCTCGGGATCTACCCGGTCATCTACGACGAGAACGGCGAGGAGGTGCCCAAGGGCTCGGGGCGCGCCGGCAACATCTGCATCCGCAACCCGTGGCCGGGCATCTTCCAGACGATCTGGGGCGACCCGGACCGGTTCGTGAAGACCTACTACGAGAAGTACAACAAGGACCCGAAGAGCACCGACTGGCGGGACTGGCCGTACTTCAGCAACGACGGTGCCACCCAGGCCCCTGACGGCTACTACCGCATCCTCGGGCGCGTGGACGACGTGATCAACGTGGCGGGCCACCGGCTCGGCACGAAGGAGCTCGAGTCCGCGAGCGTCCTCGTGGAGGAGGTCGCGGAGGCCGCGGCCGTCCCGGTGGTCGACGAGCTGCGGGGTCGAGCGGTCGAGATGTACATCTCGCTGAAGCCTGGCGTGACGGCCACCAACGTGGAGGAGAAGGTCGCGAAGGTCATCGAGACCGAGATCGGCAAGGTCGCCCGCCCGAAGAACGTCTGGATCGTGCCGGACATGCCCAAGACGCGCTCGGGCAAGATCATGCGCAGAGTCATCGCCGGCATCTCGAATTTCACCGACGTCGGCGACATCACCACGCTGGCGAACCCAGAGGTGGTCGAGGAGATCCGCTCCCACGTCCAGTCGGTCAAAGAGGCGCGTGGCGACGTGCCCAAGACGCTGACCGAGAAGGAGGCCGAGGAGATCAAGGCCTTCGGCCAGGTCGACTAGCCGCGACGAGCCGAGCAGAACGAGCGGGAAGGGGCGCACCATCCTCTCCACCCCGGGTCGAGCGCGTCCAGGCCGGGGCTTCGCGTAACATCGGGGCACAGTGGCGTCCGACCTGGCAGGTGAGCTCGCAAGGTTGCGTCCGCGGTGACCTCGGACGGCTTGCTGACGATCTTCTTTCTGGTCGCGCTCGCGTCGCTCGTTCCGGTGGTGTGGGCGATCGTGGACGTGGCGCGCCGTCCTACCTGGCAATTCTCCCCTGGAAGAAAGGTGGCGTGGGGGGTGACGCTCGGGCTGGGCTGGCTGCTCCTGTGGCCGCTCGCGCTCATCTCCTCGGTCGTGTACCTCGCGGTGCTCCGCCGCCGGTTCCCGCCCTCGTCTTCGAACCCGCCGCAGGGGCCGCCGTACGGGCAATTCGGGCCCTACGGGCAGGGCCCCTACGGCCAGGGCCCTTACGGGGGCGCGCCGCACTACGGCAGCGGGTACGGCGCCCCTCCCGAGGAGCCCCCTCCGCCCCCTCCGCGCTCGTTGCCGCCGGCGGGCTGGTACCCGGATCCCGCCGGCACCGGCAGGGAGCGGTGGTGGGACGGGAAGGGCTGGACGGACCACCTCCGCTGAGACCTGCCCGCCGGGCCTCTTCGCGAGGCGCCCCGGCGGGAGTCTCGGCCCCTCCGCCCAGCCCTCCCCGCCGAGCCCTCTTCACCTGACCGCTTCCCTCGCGGCGGGGCTCGTCGAGGCCCGGCGGCGAACGGTGGGGGCCCTACCGGAGCCTCGGCGGCGGAACGGGTGGTCCCCGCCGAAGGGTGGCCCTACCGGGGCCTCCCCGCTGAACGGTGGCCCTACCGGGGCCTCCCCGCCGAAGGGTGGCCCTACCGGGGCCTCGGCGGCTTGAACCCCTTCGGCGGCCCGATCCATGTGCTGACCGGCGTCATCACTGTCGGTGCGGTGTTCTGGAAGTACCGGTCGAGGTCGTTGCAGGTGGCCGGCGTCGAGTACGCCCCGCAGTCGAGGTGCGGCGCTCCTTGGAGGATCGGCCCCTTGAAGGCTCGCGCCGCCTTGAACAGGGTGGCGGGGGTGATCTTCTGGTGCGCCTTGAGCAGCGCCGTGTCGAGCTTGGCGAGGGTGAGGATCTCACTGATCCCCATCTCGCTCCAGGCGTTGGCGTACAGCGGGGCCTTGCCGTACTCGGCGAAGATCTTCTTCGCGACTGTTGTGATGGACGGTGTCTTCGATCCCGGCATCGCCTGTGCGGTCAGGTAGTACCAGTCGTGGGGGAGCTGGCCGCCGTCGGCTTTTGCGATTGTCGGGGTCGCGCAGGGCACGTCCACCTCGAGCTTGACCTTCGCGAGGAGACCGAGCGACTTGAGGGTGAGGGCGACGTTCGAGCAGTCGGGCCCGCCGCTGTTCACGAAGATGACCAGTGTGGTGTGGCCGACGTGGGCCGCCTCGAGCGGCGCGGACAGGTTCGTCACCGCAGCTGTGAAGCCGACCTTGTAGACCTGCTTCAGCCCCTCGTAGCTGAGCCCGTCGGCGACCACGTTGGCCTGTGTGACCTCCGCGGGGATGTTGGACGGGTAGATGAGCGAGACGCTCTTCGCGTGCATGATTGTCTTCGCGAAGGTCGCGTCCGGCGCGTTCACGTAGGTGTCTGTGTTCCACCAGATGAACCCCTGGGGCTCCTTCTCGTCGACCGCGCTGAGAGAGACGTCCCAGAAGATCGGCTTCTTCGAGGGCTCGAGCGCAGCCTCGAGCGCTGTGTTGCCGACGTCGATCGCTCCTGCGATGACTGCGGTGATCTTGGGGTTGTCGGCGAACTCCTGGCCGCACTTGGCGGCGCTGCCCACTGTTGTCGGGATCGCGCAGTACACCGCCCTCACGGGATGGCCGTCGATGCCGTCGGTGTGCTGGTTCACGTAGTCGACCGCGACCTTGACCCCTGTCGTCCACGCAGGCGCGATCGCCCCGGTCGATGTCTGCTGGTTCACGGCGCCGATGTAGATCGGCGAGAGCTTGGGGTCAGCCTTCCCGTGGCCGCCGACGTACGCCGGGTAGTTCGTGATGGGCTTGTACTTGAAGCGGTAGGCGTGCTGGCTGTGGCTCTGCTGGGTCGCCCCTCCGGCGACGCCGACGCCGACGCCGAGCACACCTATCGCGAGCGCCAGCGTCGCGCCGGCGACGAGCGCGGGCCGAAGGGCGGCGGACCGCTCGCCCCCCTCGCGCCGGGTACGGCTGCCTGCCGAGCGGGCGCCTCGCGCGGTGCTCTCCACTCGAGAGGTCGTGATCGTCCTTCTGAACGCTCTCAACGCTTCCCCCAATCTGTGCTCGTCGGATCGTGTGCTCGGCGGGTCTGTGCCTGCCTGGCCTGTCGTCGGGCCTGTGCCAGCCTGCCTGTCGCCGCGTCTGTTCCTGCCTGTGGCCGGGTCTGTCTCGTCGCCCGGCTGTCTCGTCGCCGGGTCAGCCAGCGCCTCCCTCCGGTCGCCACCGGGATGGCATGGCCGCGGCGTACGGTGCAGGTGCTATCACACGTTCTTAACAAGTCGGCCTCGACGCTGGCAAGAAGCTTGTTCCATCCAGTAGAAGGACGGGAGAAGGCACCACGGGGAAGGGGCCGGAGAAGGCCAGGGAGCCAGGGCCGGAGAAGGCCAGGGAGACCCAGGGCCGGAGAAGGCCAGGGAGCCAGGGCCGGAGAAGGCCAGGGAGACCAGGGAGAAGGGAGGCTGCGATCGCAGGGAACGCACGGCGGCCCGGCGTGAGCGTCACGTCCCGCGCCCTCGCGCTCCTCGGGGCCTTCGACGCGGGCCACGCGTCGCTCACCTTGCGCCAGCTGGCCCAGCGTGCCGACCTGCCGATGGCCACCGCCCACCGGCTCCTCGGCGAGCTCGTCAGCTGGGGGGCGCTCGTGCGCACCGCCTCTGGCTCCTACGAGGTCGGCCAGCGCATCTGGGAGCTGGGCCTGCTCGCACCTGTGCCCTCCGGCCTGCGCCAGCTCGCCGCCCCGTTCCTCCAGGACGTGTACAAGGCCACGGCTGCGACCGTGCACTTCGCCGTGCGAGAGGAGACGAAGGCGCTCTATCTGGACAGGATCTCGGGCAATGACTCGATCCCGGTCGTCAGCCGCGTCGGCGGTCGCCTGCCTCTTCACACGACCGGAGTCGGCAAGGTACTGCTCGCCTACGCCCCCGAGGACGTCCAGTCGTACGTGCTGAGCCACCTCACCCGGATGACCCGGTACTCGATCACCGATCCCCGGGTCCTCGAGGAAGAGCTGCGGGCGGTGCGACGAGACGGCTACGCGCACACGAAAGAGGAGATGTCGCTGGGTGCGTGCTCCCTCGCGGTGCCGGTTCGCAACGGCTGTGGCGAGGTCATCGCCGCGCTCGGGCTCATCGTCGCGAGCCTCGACCCCGAGCGCACCCGGCTCGTCGCCGCTCTCGAGGTCGCGGCCAACGGCATCCGGCGCAGCATCGGAGAGCGGCATTTCACTCAGTAGGAAGGCGAAGTGGACGCAGCACCCGAGGTGGCGGTTTAGTGACGCGCGTGCAGACGGTCGAGACCGAAGTTGCGATCATCGGAGCCGGGCCGGCGGGGCTGCTCCTCTCGCACCTTCTCGCGCACGACGGGGTCGAGTCGGTGGTCGTCGAGCACCGCAGCCGATCGCATGTGGAGTCCCGCATCCGCGCAGGCATCCTCGAGAGCGCGGTGGTCGAGCTCCTCGACAAGGCAGGGCTCGGGTCCCGGCTCGCCGAGGAGGGTCAGCCCCACCGCGGGATCTACCTGCAATGGCCGGGCCACCGCCACCACGTGGACTTCGTCGAGCTCGTCGGACGCGGCGTCCACCTCTACGGCCAGAGCGAGCTCCAGCTCGATCTCGGGCGAGCGAGGGACGCCGAGGGGCAGGCGTGCTACTACGCGGTCTCGGGCACCGCGCTGCACGACGTCGAGACGGACCTCCCTTCGGTGTCCTTCGCCGACGCAGAGGGAAGGCCCGTGCGTCTCGAGGCGAGGGCGATCGCGGGCTGCGACGGCAAGCACGGCCCCAGCCGTCAGTCGATCCCCGCCTCGGTGCGCTCGACCTTCGAGCTGGGTTACCCCTTCGCCTGGCTCGGCATCCTCGCCGCGGTGCCCCCCTCCACCGACGAGCTGATCTACGCCTGGCACCCGGAGGGCTTCGCGCTCCACTCGATGCGATCGGCCGCTGTGAGCCGCCTGTACCTGCAGGTGCCGGTGGGCACCGATGTCGCCGAGTGGTCCGACGAGCAGATCTGGGACGCGCTCGCCACCCGGCTCGGCGAGGGGCAGACAGGCTGGGAGCTCGAGCGCGGTCCGATCTTCGACAAGGCGGTCCTGCCGTTCCAGAGCTTCGTGATGGCCCCGATGCGCCATGGGCGGCTGTTCATCGCGGGGGACGCTGCGCACACCGTGCCCCCTACGGGTGCCAAGGGGCTGAACCTCGCCTTCGCCGACGTGGCGCTCCTCGCGCCGGCCCTCGTCTCGCTGCTGCGGGACGGGGACCCACGCCTCGCCGACGCCTACTCGGACAGCGCGCTGCGCCGCGTCTGGCGGTCGACCTACTTCTCGTGGTGGATGACCACGACCCTGCACACGACCGGCGACCCCTTCGTCTCCGAGCTCCAGCGCACGCAGCTCGAGATGACCGTGTCCTCCAGGGCGCGCGCGACCGCCCTGGCCGAGAGCTACGCGGGCCTGCCCATCGGCGCGTAGGCCGGACGACGGCAAGCTCCAGACGCAGTGCCACGCGAGCTCACGGCCGAGGAGCTGCTGCGCCTGCCTCAGACGGTGACGATCCCGAGCGGCGAGGTGAGAGCTCTGGCCCAGACGACACGAGCCGGCTAGTGCCCGTCGTCGAAGAGGTCCGGCGGGAGCGCCGTCGGCCGGGTCCCCTCGTGGACCTCGTACCCGGACCACCAGCGTGCGGCGTCGTGGGGGGTCGGCAGGCCCAGGTCCTTGCGTTCGCTGAGCGCGTCGCGCACGATCCGCTTGGAGCGGGAGAGCGCAGCGAGGTCGCCGGACGTCGCGCCTCCGCGCGACCACATCTCCTCTTCGAGGTGCCACGCTTGGGTGCGCGCGACGACGATCGCGTCGGTCGCCTCGGCGGCGCGTCGCCGGGTCGCGGCGCCGACGTCCGCGCACACGTCCGCCGCTCGCATCCAGCCGTAGTCCATGTTCACGAGCATGAGCCCGCGTGCGACGTCGAAGGGCCCGACCACGTCGACCAGCGGGTCGATGACGGTGAGCTCGGTCCCGGCGGGGAGGCTCGGTGAGAGGCTCGAGCGCTGCCGCTCGGCGAACGAGATGGCACCCACCGCGCGCAGGAACACGGCTGGCGCGCTCGCATGCGCGTAGTCGTGGTCGTCCGGCGGGGGGTCGAGCGGCACCGCGAGGATCGCGAAGATGCGCGTCGCCCCCAGCGCGGAGGCGGCGGCCACCGGGACGTTCTCCACGACGCCGCCGTCCACGTAGGCGTCGCCGGCGAGCGGGCGCGCGGGGAAGAGCATCGGCACGCTCGCGGAGGCGACGACCCCGTCGATGAGGTCGATCGGCCCGCCCGCTGCGCCCGGCACCGGCGTGACGGCGTCCGCGCCCACGATCGTCCCGTCCTCGGTCACGTAGCGCAGCGTCCCGGCCCCGAGCGCCACCACCGCGAGGCGGAGGTCGAGCCCCGGCCGGGCGATGAGCGCCGGGTCGACAGGGGCGATCCCGCGCCCGCCGTGGCGGAGATGCTCCGCGAGGGGGTCCAGCGTGAGCAGGGACCCGGTGCGACCTCGCATCTGGCGCCGCGCACGTCCGAGGCTCGGGAGCGCGCGGACGACCTGAGCGGCCTGGACGACCAGGCGGAGCAGCGGCCGCCTCTGCGGGCCGGCGCCCTCGGACGGCGCGTCCGCGCGACCGGGCACGGGAGCGCCACCGGGCACAGGAGGGCGGGTGCGCTCGACGACCCAGTGGTCGATCGCGCGGCCGAAGAGCGTGCCGTCGAGCTCTGCGACCCAAGGCTGCTTGCCGAAGAGCAGGTCCGCCCGGGTCATGGCCAGGAGGTCCTCGTGCAGCTCGCGTGAGCGCGCGACGAGCTCCTCGTGGGTGCGCGCCTGAGCGAGCACCGCGGCGCACACCGCCCCTGCGGAGGTGGCGGTGATGACGTCGGGGACCACGCCCTCCTCCTCCACGAGGTAGGAGATGGCCCCGGCCTCGAAGGCGCCTTTCGTGCCACCGCCCGCGAGCACGAAGGCGGTCTTGCCGTGGGGCTCCACGAGGGCCATTCTTCCCCGGAAGCTCCGGTTTCGCGCCCCGGAACCTCGGGCTTCGCGAGGGCTTCGCGCAGTCCGATCTCCCGATCCGTGCGCCCGGGCGCGGCGACGTCGTCACGCGGCCGCCACCCGCTGCATTTGTCGCGCGCTGCGCTCACCTGTCGCGGGCTCGGTCAGCCTCCGGCGACCGCGCTGACCACCTCGACGTTCGCGCCCTCGGTCACGACGACCTCCTCCCACAGGGAGCGCGGCACGACCTCCCGGTCGACGGCGACGGCGACGCCTCGGCTCCCTCGACCCAGCTCGGCGACGAGCGCCGCGACCGTCGTGCCGGGCGGGACCGTCCGGCGCACCCCGTTCACCGTCACGCTCACCGCCGTGCTCACCGTCGCGTCCATGTCGCCCGCCCCGTTCAGCGTCGTGTCCGCGCTCGCGTCCACCGTCACGCTCGCCTTCAGGACGGGCGCTCGCTCCGTGCGGCCTCCACGCGCCGGTCGGCGCGGAACGCAGCGAGCGGCGCCGGGATCTCGCCGCCCGTCAGGTGCTCGGCGATGGCCTCGGCGGTGATGGGCGCGAGCAGGAAGCCGTTGCGGTAGTGGCCGGTCGCGACGACGAGGCGCGCGACGCTCGTCGGGCCGACGAAGGGCGCGTTGTCCGGGGAGCCCGGCCGGAGCCCTGCGATGCACTCGAGGAGCTCCCACTCGTCCACCGCGGGGAGGAGGAGGCGCGCGTCGTCGAGGAGCGAATGGACCGCTCCCGCCTGCACCCTCGTGTCGTAGCCGCGCTCCTCCGAGGTCGCGCCGATCACGACCGTGCCGTCGGCGCGCGAGACGAGGTAGCAGTGACGCCCGTGGACGAGCCCACGCACCGTGTGCGGGAACGCCTCTCGGCCGGCTTCTGCGCGAAGGCGCAGGGTGTGGCCCTTCACCGGGCGCACCGGCGGCACCACGCCCTCGGGGAGACCGCCGATCTGCGGCGTGCCCACACCGGCCGCCAGCACCACGGTGCCGGCTTGGAAGAGCTCACCGCTCTCGGTCACGACCCCTGCTGCCGCACCGTCGCGGTCGAGGCTGACCGAGACCACGCGATCACTGGTCAGCTTCACGCCTGCACCGGCACAGCCCTCGATGAGCGCCAGGACGAGCGCGCGGTTGTCGACCTGGTGGTCGCCGGGCATCAGCGCCCCGCCGCGCACCGCCGGAGAGAGGGCCGGTACGAGCGCGCGGCACTCGCTCGCAGAGAGCCGGGACGCCTCCAGCCCGAGCCGGAGCTGGTGGTCGAGGAGCTGGTCGATCGCCGCGCGGTCCGAAGCGTCGAGGGCGACGGCGACCGAGCCGCACGTCCGGAACCCGGTGTCCGAGCCGGTCGCATCCTGCAGGCGGGAGGCGAAGCCGGGCCAGCGGTCTGCGGCGGCCACGAACAGCCCTGCGAGCGCCTCCTCGCCGAAGGTCGACTCCGTGACCGGTGCGAGCATGCCCGCGGCGACCCACGCGGCGCCGTGACCAGGAGCCGGGTCCACGACGCGGACCGACAGTCCGCGCCCGGCGGTCTCCCACGCCGCCGCGAGACCGATGACGCCTCCGCCTGCGACCACGACGTCGGTCGTCTCTGCCATGGCCCGATCATACGGAGGCTCCGGGGGACGGGCGCCGCAAGGATCGCAGGCTCCGCCGCCGCGGCCGGCCACGTCGGCCCATCGGCACGGCCCGCCGCCGCGTCCGGTCACGACGCGGCCCACCGGCACGGCCCGCCGCCGCGTCCGGCCACGACGCGGCTACAATGCTCAGAGCTCCAGGGCCAACGTCGTCCCCGGGCGAGCGCACCCGTTCGACTGGTGCCGCCAAGAAGCGGTGCCCGAGACCAGCGAAGGACCAGGACGACGATCCCGTGAACCCACTGACGGCGCCAGCCGCCCGGAGCGGCCTGTACGACGCGCGATTCGAGCACGACGCGTGCGGTATCGGGATGGTCGCCCGCCTGTCGGGCGTCCCGGGGCACGACATCGTGGAGAAGGGCCTCACCGTGCTCGAGCGGCTCGCGCACCGGGGCGCGACCGGAGCCGAGGAGGACTCCGGCGACGGGTCGGGGATCCTCGTCCAGGTTCCCCACCGCCACCTCCAGCGCCTCGCAGGCGATGCCGGCGTCGCGCTCCCCGCCCCGGGCGCGTACGCGGTCGGCCTCGTGTTCCTCCCGACCGACCCGGACGACGCGGCCAAGGCACGCCGGGTGCTCGAGACGATCGCCGAAGAGGAGCAGATGGCGGTCCTGTGGTGGCGTGAGGTCCCCACGGACCCCTCGTGCCTCGGCGACGCGGCGCGGCGCGCGATGCCTCGCATCGAGCAGGTGGTCGTCGCCCCGAGGCCCGACGGGCCGTGGGCCGCCGCGCAGCTGCAAGCGGCACCTCCTGCGGCCCGCCCCATCGTCGTGGACCGCCTCGCGTACGTCGTGCGCAAGCGGGCCGAGCACGCCGTCGACGGCCTGTACCTCCCGTCGCTCTCGGCGCGCACCCTGGTCTACAAGGGGATGCTCACCTCGCACCAGCTCCGCCGCTTCTACCCCGAGCTCTCGGAGGAGAGCTTCGAGAGCGCGCTCGCGCTCGTGCACTCCCGCTTCTCCACGAACACGTTCCCCTCCTGGCCGCTCGCGCACCCCTACCGGTACCTCGCCCACAACGGCGAGATCAACACCTTGCAGGGCAACCGCAACTGGATGCGCGCCAGGGAGGCGCTGCTCTCGACGCCGAACCTGCCCGGAGACCTGGAGCGGATCTTCCCGATCTGCACCCCGGGCGCCAGCGACTCGGCCACCTTCGACGAGGTGCTCGAGCTCCTGCACCTCGCGGGCCGGTCCCTGCCGCACGCCGTCCTCATGATGATCCCTGAGGCCTGGGAGAACCACGAGACGATGGACCCGGCCCGCAGGGCCTTCTACGCCTATCACGCCTCGCTCATGGAGCCCTGGGACGGCCCGGCCGCGGTGGTCTTCACCGACGGGACCGTCGTCGGCGCCGTGCTCGACCGCAACGGGTTGCGGCCCGCGCGCTACTGGGTGACCGCCGACGGCCTCGTCGTGCTCTCGAGCGAGGTGGGCGTCCTCGACGTCGACCCGGGCGCGGTCGTGCACAAAGGACGGCTCCAGCCCGGCAGGATGTTCCTCGTCGACACCGCCGAAGGGCGCGTGGTCGAGGACGACGAGGTGAAGGCCGCGCTCGCGGCCGAGCACCCCTACGGCGAGTTCCTCGCCCAGGACCAGGTCCACCTCCACGACCTGCCCGAGCGCCACATGCTCACGCCGCAGCACGCGAGCGTGGTCGCCCATCAGCGCCTCTTCGGCTACACCGCCGAGGAGCTGCGGCTCGTCGTGGCGCCGATGGCGCGCACCGGTACAGAGCCGATCGGCTCGATGGGCACCGACACCCCGATCGCGGTGCTCTCGGAGCGCCCACGCCTGCTCTACGACTACTTCACCCAGCTCTTCGCCCAGGTCACGAACCCCCCGCTCGACGCGATCAGAGAGGAGCTCGTCACCTCGCTCGGCGCGACCATCGGGCCGGAGGGCAACCTGCTCGATGCCCGTCCCGGCCAGTGCCGCCAGATCCTCGTGCCCCAGCCGGTCATCGACCGGGACGACCTGGCGAAGCTCATGTACGTGAACGAGCACACAGAGACCCCCGGCTTCAAGGCGTTCACGATCGACGCGCTCTTCCCGGTGGAAGGCGCCGGCCGGCCCGGGGCGCCCACCGCCGCCGGAGCCCGGGCGCTCCGAGAGGCGCTCGAGGAGGTGCGCCGCCGGGTCTCCGACGCGATCGCCGATGGCGCGAACCTGATCGTCCTCTCCGACCGCCACTCGACGGCGGCGCTCGCGCCGATCCCGTCGCTGCTCGTCACCGCTGCAGTCCACCACCACCTCGTGCGAGAGCGGACGCGCACGAAGGTGGGGCTCGTCGTCGAGACCGGCGACGCGCGCGAGGTGCACCACGTCGCGCTGCTCATCGGCTACGGCGCCGCCGCGGTCAACCCGTACCTCGCGCTCGACTCGATCGACGACATGATCGCCGGCGGCCAGCTGGAGGGCGTCACCGCGCGCCAGGCTCGCAGGCACTACCTGAAGGCGCTGTGCAAGGGCGTCCTGAAGGTCATGTCGAA
>JAJYXS010000066.1 GCA_021801615.1 Actinomycetes bacterium | reverse complement strand
GATCTCGATGACCTCGAGCCCTTTGTTCATGAGGGTGGAGGAGTCGACGGTGATCTTCGGGCCCATCGACCAGGTCGGGTGGCTGAGCGCGTCCGCGACGCCCACGGCGCGCAGCTCGGCACGCGAACGGCCGCGGAAGGGGCCCCCCGACGCGGTGACGAGCAGCCGGGCCACAGAAGGGTGCGCGACCGGAATCGTGGCCGCTCCGCCTGCGCCGGATCGGCTGGCGTCATCGGCAGCGAGGTCCCCGGGGCCCGCCGCGCGCTGGCCGCCGTCGGCGAGGCGGTGCTGCTCGACGGCGCCCAGGCACTGGTGGATCGCGCAGTGCTCGGAGTCGACGGGGACGATCTCTGCGCCTGGCGTGCGCCGGGCACGCCTGACGACGGGCGCGCCCGCGATCAGCGACTCCTTGTTCGCGAGCGCGAGCCGTCGCCCGGCCTCGAGCGCTGCGAGCGTGACCGGCAGGCCGGCGAAGCCCACCACTGCGTTCAGGACCACGTCTGCGACCTGGGCCGCGGCGGCGAGCCCCGCTGGGCCGTACGCGAGCTGGGTGCCCGGCGGCAGCAGCGGCTCGAGCGCGCGCGCGGCCTCGGGGTCGGCGACCGCGACGAGCTCGGGACGCAGCCGGCGCGCCTGATCGGCGAGCGTCTCGACCGAATGCCGGGCCGCCAGCGCGACCACCTTGTAGCGCTCGGGCGCGGCCTCGACCACGTCGACGGCCTGGGTCCCGATTGACCCGGTCGAGCCCACCAGGCTCACGGTCCTCATCGCCACCAGCATGCCATCGTGCGCGCCCGGGGCCGCCGCATGGCCGCCGCGGACGAGCGACGTCGACCAGGGCCGGACGCCTTTTTCCCTGGCACGCGTCCTCAGCCGTGGCCGAAGGCGCGGACCAGGTAATAGGTCGCCGGAAGCACGAAGAGCAGTCCGTCGACCCGGTCGAGCAGGCCGCCGTGGCCTGGGAGGATCCGGCCCATGTCCTTCAGCCCCAGCTGGCGCTTCACCAGCGATTCCGCCAGGTCGCCGATCGGGCTCACCACCGCGACGACGACGCCGAGCACCGCGGCCTCGCCGAGCGTCCAGGGATGCACCAGCCGGACGACCGCGACGGCGAAGACGACGGCCGCCACCGCACCGCCGAGCGCGCCCTCCCAGGTCTTGCCCGGGCTCACGCGGCTCATCGGGTGCCGGCCGAGCCACGCGCCCGTGCCCAGCGCGCCGACGTCGTAGGCGACCGCCGCGATCAGCGCGCCGAGCAAGTAGGCGATCCCCGTGCGCTCGGGGAACAGCGAGGGCGCGAGCAGCGCTGCGGCGAACGAGCCAAAGACGCCGACCCAACAGAAGACGAAGAGGGTGGCCGCGACGCTCCGCACCGGCTCGGCGCGGCGGTCCACGCCGGAGAGGTGCCACAGCACGCTGGCTGCGACGAGGAGGACCAGGACCACCGGGAGCGCCGTGAAGGGCCGGTCGTAGGTGCCTACCACCAACCCGGCGACGGCGACGATGCCGAGGAGCGCCGCCGGGCGGTAGGAGCGGCGGAAGGCGGCGTACGCCTCGACCGCGGCAGCCGTGAGGACCGCCGTGACCACCACGAGCGACGGCACCGTCCCGAAGTGGAAGGCGAGCAGCGTGAGTGCGCCGATCACGACGCCGCTCGCGACCGCAGCGGGGATGTCGCGCCCGGTCCGCTGCGACAGCACGCCCTCACCCGAAGCGACCTGTACCGCAGCGGGCGGCGCGACGTGGGGCGGGGCGCGACGGGCTCGGGTGCCGGCACGCGCCAGGTCCCCGGGGACCCGAGCGTGCGGCCCGGCCCGGCCCTGCCGAACGGTCGCCGCGTCCGCTGCGATCGCGGCCGCGTCGGCGCGCTCGCGCCGCTGGCGAAGACGCCACGGCGGAGCCGGCGCTGCGGAGGCCAGCATGGCTCGCGAGCCCGCGCCCTCCTCTTCCACGTCCTGGTCGGCAGCACCCCGTCTGGCGGCGCCCGCACCCGCGTCGCCGTCTTCGACGCCCTGTTCGAGGACTTCTCGCTCCGTGGCGTCCGTGCCGTCGGGCAGGTCGGGCGCGGCGGGCAGGTCCTGGTGGGGGGGGTGAAGCACTGTGGTCTCGTCGCCGAAGACCTCGTCGCCGGGCGCGACCCCGTTCTCCGCAGGCACCCAGGTGCCGAAGAGCTCACCGGTCTCGAGCTCGGCAGGATCGATCTGCGCGGGGACGCCCTCGTCACCAGATGTCCGGTCCCCCCCGGTGGCGCCCAGCTCGAAGGACCACGGCTGGCGCTCTTCGATGCCCGCGTCCGCCAGGAGCGGGGGCTCGTCGCCGGAGCCCGCGAGCAGCGAGGGCGCGAGGAGCTCCTCCTGCTCCCAGTCGTGCTGCGCCTCACGCCAGATCGGCTCGGGCAGGGACGTCCACGGGTCCTGCTCTTCGGGCTCCTCCCCGCGCGACAGCACCGCTGGGATCTCGCCGGTCGGAGGCTCCGTCCAGTGCGGCAGGAGCGGAGACGTCGAGGCCGCCCAGTCCTCGGGCCCCTGGCCGCCCTCCCGGTCGGCATCGCCGGCATGGTCGGCCTCCTCCCCCGTCGGCCGGACAGCTGGCAGGTCCGAGCCCGACGGCGCCTGTGCAGCCGCGTCGCAGGCGCGCTCGGCGCCCACGATGCGCACCTGCTCGGTGCGCGGCGCAGCGTGCGCGTCGTCGAGCTCGTGGGGGTCCTCGTGGAATGTGTCGCTTGTCATGACATCCGTTGTCACTGCCTGCCCGGTACCTGCGCCGCTCTTCGTCTCGAGCTCGGCGCGATCCGGCTCGCGGCGCTCAGACTTCGAGCAGCTCTTTCTCTTTGTGTGCAAGGAGCTGGTCGACCGCGGCGACCTGCTGGTGGGTGACCTTCTCGATCTCCTTCTCCACCCGGTCGAGCTCGTCGGAGGAGATCGATCCCTCCCGCTCCAGCGCCTCGAGCTCATGGCGCGTCGCCCGCCGCAGGTTCCGAATCGCGACACGTCCCTCCTCGGCCTTGTGACGGACCACCTTCACGAGCTCCTTGCGGCGCTCCTCGGTGAGGTGGGGGAAGACGAGGCGGATCACCGCCCCATCGTTCGACGGGTTGATGCCGAGATCGGACCCTTGGATCGCCTTCTCGATGGCGCCCAGCGAGCCCTTGTCATAGGGGGACACCACGAGCAGCATCGCGTCAGGCACCGCGAAGCCGGCGATCTGCCGCAGAGGCGTCGGCGTCCCGTAGTAGTCGACCGTGAGGTGCTCGACGAGCGCCGGGGATGCACGGCCCGTGCGGACCGCCGCGAATTCGTTCCGGACGTGGTCGACCGCCTTCGCCATCTTGTCGCGGGCTTCCTCCAGGACCAGCTCGACGAGGTCGTCGTCCATCACCTGACAAGCGTACCGATCCGCTCGCCGCTGAGCGCCCTGCGAAGGTTGCCCGGCCTCATGAGGTCGAACACCAGAACCGGCAGGTCGTTGTCCTTGCAGAACGTGATCGCGGTGAGGTCCATGACGCGAAGGTCCTTCGAGATCACGTCCGCAAAGGAGATCTCCTCGAAGCGCGTCGCACTGGGGTCCGTGCGCGGGTCTGCACTGTAGACACCGTCCACTCCGCCGTGGGTCCCCTTCAGCAGCAGCTCCGCCTCGATCTCCGCCGCCCGCAGCGCCGCGGACGTGTCGGTCGTGAAATACGGATTGCCCATGCCTGCGGCGAAGATGACCACACGGCCCTTCTCGAGGTGGCGGATGGCGCGGCGCCGGATGTAGGGCTCGGCCACCTCGGACATGTGCACCGCCGTCAGCACGCGCGTCAACTGGCCCCGGTGCTCGAGCGCGTCCTGGAGCGCGAGCGCGTTGATCACCGTGCCGAGCATCCCCATCGTGTCCGAGGTCGCGCGCTCCATCCCCGCGCCGGCGCCGGTCGTCCCGCGCCAGATGTTGCCGCCTCCCACCATGATGGCGAGCTGGAGGTCCAGCTCACCCAGGGCGTCGACGATCTCACCGGCGATCCGCTCAACCACCGCCGCGTCGATCGTCTCGTCCGACGCGGCGGACGCCAGCGCCTCGCCGGACATCTTGAGGACGAGACGTCTCGGCTCACCCATACCCGGTGCGCCTCCCGTCTCCCAGCATCGCGGCCGGCGCGCTCAGGTGCCGACCACCACTTGCGCGAACTGCACGACCCTTGCCGAACCGAGCAGGTCGGAGATCGACCGCTTCTCGTCGCGCACGTAGGGCTGCTCGAGGAGCACGCGCTCTCTGTACCACCCGTTCATCCTTCCCTCCACCACCTTGGGCAAGGCGGCTTCGGGCTTGCCCTCGTTGCGCGAGATCTGCTCGAGCGTCGCGCGCTCTGCAGCGACCTCGGCCGCAGGGACGTCCTCACGGCGCAGGTACTGCGGCCTCGCGAACGCGATGTGCACCGCGACCTCGTGCGCGAGCTCCTGGGTGCCGCCCTGCAGGAGCACGATGACGGCGTTCACGCCCCGGCCAGACTGCTGGTGGACGTAGGTGTCGAGCACCTGCCCCTCGGCGCTCTCCATGCGCACGACACGACCGAGCGAGATGTTCTCCTGCAGCGACGTGCGGAGCTGGTCGATCTCGTCCTGACGCTCCGAGACGGCGTCCTCCCCCTTGGCAGCCACCAGTGCCGCGAGGTCGTCGACGAGCGAGACGAACTCGGGCGACTTCGCGACGAAGTCCGTCTCGCAGCGAAGCTCCACGATGGCCGCGCTCGTCCCCTGGCGCACGGCCGCGACCGCGCCCTGCGACGCGTCACGCCCCTCGCGCGCGCCGGCTTTCGCAAGCCCTTTCACGCGGAGCCACTGTATGGCTGCGTCCATGACGCCGCCGGTCTCCTCCAGGGCACGCTTCGCGTCCAGCATCCCGACGCCGGCTTGACGGCGCAACGTCTGGACGTCCTTCGCACTGAATTCGGGCACTTCTCAGGCCTCCGTACTCATCACGCTGGGCTCGGCAGCCGGCGCAGCCTGGGCTGCTTCGGCGACCTCGTCTGATCCGGCCGCCCCGGCCTCCGCTGCCCCGGCCGCCCCGGCCTCCGCTGCCCCGGCTTCGCCGGCTGCGTCCTCTGCGAGGGCCACGGGGGCCCGCGTCGCGCCGACCTCGCCGAAGGGCGGTGCAACCGCCTCGACCCGGAGGGGTACGGCGGATGCGAGGGGCTCCGGCTCCGGCGGCGGCTCGGGGTGCGACGCATCGACGTTGGCCCGAGGACGCGGCCGCGGCGGCGTCGGCGCGGCGGGCGCCACTTCCGGCTCGGCACGGCGCGGCGCCGGCCGGTGCGAGGCGATCCAGCGCCCTTCAGCGACGGCGTCCGCGATCACCCGGCACATGAGCGTCCCGGAGCGGATCGCGTCGTCGTTCCCCGGGATGACGTAGTCGATCACGTCCGGGTCGCAGTTCGTGTCGACGACCGCGACGACCGGGAGCCGCAGCTTGTTGGCCTCGGTGACGGCGATGTGCTCCTTCTTCGTGTCGATGACGAAGATGGCCTCGGGCAAGCGCTCGAGACCGCTGATCCCTCCGAGGTTCCTGGTGAGCTTCTCGAGCTCGCGCACGTGGCGGAGCGCCTCCCGCTTCGGCATCGCGTCGAAGTCGCCCGCCCGCTGCATCGCGCGCAGGTCCTGCATCCGCTTCACGCGGGCCGAGACGGTCGCGAAATTCGTGAGCATCCCGCCGAGCCAGCGCTGGTTCACGTAGGGCATCCCGCACACCGTCGCGTAGTCGGCGATCGGCCCCTGCGCCTGCTTCTTCGTCCCGACGAACAGGATGTGGCCACCGCCGGCGACGAGCTCTCGCACGAACCCGTAGGCGCGCTCGATCCCCTCCAGCGTCTTGTGGAGGTCCACCAGGTAGATGCCGTTGCGCTCGCCGAGGATGTAGCGACGCATCTTGGGGTTCCAGCGACGGGTCTGATGGCCGAAGTGGACTCCGGCGTTCAGCAGCTGTCGCATCGTGACGACGGCCATGCAGTGCCTCCAGTCGGTTGGACTTCCCCGTGCGCAGCACCCCATCGGGGCGACCGTGGAACGCGCTCGGGTGCGGGATCGCTCGCTCTTACGGAGCCCGCCGGGTGGCGGGCACCGTGCAGGATACCCGCTCTCGAGCGAGGACGGCGACCCTACCGCCGTCCTCTTTCGTCCCTCCTCCGTGCCCCTTCCCCGAAGCCTCCTCGAACCGAGCGCTCGGGCTCGGCTCGCCGGCCGTGACCGAGCCCCTGAGGGGCCTCATGCGCGCGGGTGGGCCCTCGCGTACACCTCCACCAGGCGCTCGCGGCTCACATGCGTGTAGATCTGGGTCGTCTGGAGGCTGGCGTGACCGAGCAGCTCCTGGACGACGCGCAGGTCCGCCCCTCCGTCGAGAAGGTGGGTCGCCATCGAGTGGCGCAGCGCGTGCGGGTGAGCCGGGACGGGGGAACGGCGGTCGACGATACGGCGGACGTCGCGGGGCCCGAGGCGCGAGGCCCGGCGGTTCAAGAAGACGGCCTGCGCGGGGCTCTTGGGGCCTGCCACGACAGGGCGGCCGTCCTCGAGCCATCGCCGGAGCGCCTCTGCACAGCGGGCATGCACCGGCACGCATCGCTCCTTCGACCCCTTCCCCATGACCGTCACCGTGCGCGCCCGCAGGTCCACCCCGTCAAGGTCGAGGCCGCAGAGCTCCGACACCCGCAGGCCCGCCGCGTACAGCAGCTCCAAGACCGCGTCATCACGCAGCACGTAGGCGGCGGCGAACGCGGCGCGCGACGCGCTCCGTCCCCCGGTGCCGCCGGCGGGCGAACTCCGCTCGCCCGGGGCCTCGAGGAGCACCTCGACCTCGCGCACCGAGAGCACGGTCGGAAGACGTCCACCGGATGCCGGCGAGCTCAGCCGCCGGGACGGGTCGTCGTCCAGGAGCCCGCGCCGACGGCACCAACTGAAGTACGCGCGAAGAGCGGCAGCCTTTCGCGCGACGCTCGCGCGCGCGTACCCGCGGGTCGACAGGTAGGCGAGGTAGCGGCGCAGCAGGATCCGGTCGACGCGCCCAGGGCCGTCGCGCCCCGCGCGCCCCGCCCATTCGCCGAACGCCGCGACGTCGCCGAGGTAGGCCCGTCGCGTCGCCTCCGCCCGGCTGCGCAGCGAGCGGGCGAAATCGTCGAGCCGCCAGCCGTCGATCCCGGCCTCGTGCCTTTCCGCTCCGGCCCAGGAACCCCCGTCCGCGACGCCGGCCACCTCGCCTCCCGGGTCCACCTTACCCACGGTAGCGCCGGGCGGCCGGCGCGTCGCAGCCGGCGCGAGCAGGTCGTAACCTTGTGTCCGTGCCCAGCCGCATCCTGATCGTCGAGGACGACGAGCGCATCCGGTCCTCCATGAAGCTCGCGTTGGAGGGGGAAGGCTACGAGATCGACGAGGTCGCGAGCGGCGAGGAGGCGCTGGAACGCTTCTCTGCCCATCCCGCAGATCTGGCGCTCGTGGATCTCATGCTGCCCGGCATGGACGGCTTCGAGTGCTGCCGGGCGCTCCGGCGCGAGAGCGCGGTGCCGATCATCATCGTCACCGCCCGCACCGACACCCACGACGTGGTCGCGGGGCTGGAAGCCGGGGCCGACGACTACGTGACCAAACCCTTCGTGACCAAGGAGCTGGGCGCGCGGATCCGCGCGCTCCTGCGCAGGGTGCGGCCCGTCGACGAGGCGCCAAGGATCATCGCGTTCGGCGACCTCGAACTCGTCCCCGAAGAAGGGGTGCTCCGCCACAAGGACGGGACCGAGGTCCACTGCACGAAGACCGAGTTCCGCCTGCTCTGCGAGCTCGCGTCGAGCCAGAGCAAGGTCCTCAGCCGCGAGCAGCTCCTCGACCGGGTGTGGGGCTACGACTACTTCGGCGACGGGCGCCTCGTCGACGTCCACATCCGACGGCTCCGCACGAAGATCGAGCCGGATCCCGCGCTCCCGCGTCACATCCTCACCGTCCGGGGGATGGGCTACAAGCTTGTGCCCTGAGATCCGCCGCAAGGCGCGTTCCGCACCATTGTGGACCCGCCTCGGCCTCAGAGCGCGGGTCACGGCGATGTTCGCGCTCGGCGCGTTGGTCCTGTCGGTGAGCATGGGTGCGCTCAGCTACTTCACGACCCGCCACATCCTCGTGGACCAGCGCGAGAGCGCAGCCGTCTCCGACGCCTTCGTGAACGCCACATACGTCAGCCAGCACCTTGCGGCGACAGCCAACATCGACGAGACGCTCACAACGGCCAACAAGGTCACCCAGTACTCCCACTCCTTCCTCGAAGAGCGCGGCACATGGTACCGAGGGACACTCCAGGTCACACAGGACGCGATCCCGGCCTCGCTGCGTTCGATGGTCATCACCGGGGGCATCGCGGCCTCGCAGACCTATTCTCTCCACGGCACCCCGCAGATCGCGGTCGGCGTCCCGATCAAGTCGATCCACGGCGCGTACTTCGAGATCTTCGACATCTCGAGCCTCGGCCACACGCTGAACGTGCTCGAGCTCGCGCTGGTCGTCCTGGTCGTCGTCATCACCGCCCTCGGCGCGGCATTCGGAAGGTGGGCGAGCGGCCGCTCGCTCCACCCGCTCACCAGCGTGTCGCGTGCGGCGGTCGCCATCGCGGGAGGCGACCTCGGCACCCGTCTCGCCTCCACGGCCGGTGACCCGGACCTCGCAGCGTTGACGAGCTCGTTCAACCGGATGGTCGACCAGCTCCAGGAGCGCATCGAGCGCGAGGCGCGCTTCACCTCGGACGTGAGCCACGAGCTGCGCTCACCTCTCACCACCCTGGCGGCGAGCCTCGAAGTCCTCGAGTCCCAGTCGGAGTCGCTCACGCCGCAGGCCCGTCGCGCGCTCGAGCTGCTCGCTGCCGACGTCCGGAGGTTCCAGCGAATGGTCGGCGACCTCCTCGAGATCTCGCGCTCGGACAGCGGGTCGGCCGAGATCTCCCTCGAGGAGGTGGACCCGGGCGAGCTCGTGCGGCGCGCGGTCGCCGCCGCCCAGCGCACGTTGCCGATCGACACCGCCCCTCCGCACGTGGAGGTCGACCCCGAGGTGCACGGCACGCATCTGTGGGTGGACAAGCGGCGGTTCGAGCGCATCATGTCCAACCTGCTCGAGAACGCCTCGCTCTACGGCGGAGGCGCGACCGCTGTGCGCGTGTCGCTGGGCAACGGAAGCGGCCCTGTGCACTCGGTGCGCGTGTCGGTCGAGGACGCCGGTCCGGGGCTCCCGCCTGCCGAGCGGATGCGGGTCTTCGAGCGCTTCTATCGCGGGCACGCGGCGTTCAAGCGCGGCGCGGGCACCGGCACCGGGCTGGGGCTCGCGCTGGTCGCCGAGCACGTGCGGCTCCACGGTGGCAAGGTCTGGGCCGAAGAGGCCGACAGCGGCGGCGCGAAGTTCACGATCGAGCTCCCGGGCCAACCTGCAGAAGCCGCTGAGGACGAGGAGCTCGTCGGCGGGAACGGCCCGGCGTGAGACGGCGCCGGGCGCCGTTCGGCGCGCTGGTCGCGTGCGCCGCCGCCGGGCTCGCGCTCGCCGCGTGCGGCATCCCGACGCAGCCCACGGCGAGCCCCATCTCGCCGAACCAGCTCCCTGCGCACCTCCCGCCCGCACGACCGACCGTCACCCCCTGCACAAAGAGCGGCTGCATCTCGGTCGACGTCTACTTCGTGACGCCGAGCGCCCACCTCGCGCCGTTTGCCAGAGTGGTCCCCCGTGACGCCAAGCTCGCCACGGTGGTTCGCTCCCTGCTCGCCGGCCCGACGGCAGCGGAGCAGGCAGACGGGATCACGACCGCGCTGGGCTCGGACATCCACCTCCTGTCGACGGACGTGACAGCCGGGAACAAGATCGCGACATTGGACTTCAGCGCCGGCTTCGGCACATTGTCGGGCATACGCGAGGTCCTCGGGGTCGCGCAGGTCGTCTACACCGTGACGGCGATCATGCCCGGCGCCGGGGTGATCTTCGAGATCGACGGCGCTCCGATCGAAGTGCCCGTGGAGACGGGAGCCCAGGCGACATCCCCCGTGCACGAGTCGCAGTACGCCTCCTTGCGGACACCTTCGCCGAGCTCGACCACCACGCCGAGCTCGACCACCACGCCGAGCTCGACCACCACGCCGAGCTCGACCACGACGCCGAGCTCGGCCACGACGCCGAGCTCGACCACCACGCCGAGCTCGACGACGACGTCGCCTGCGGGCCCCTGAGCTTTGGTGCTGCCGAGCCGTGGTCCCGCGCAATCGCTCTCGGGGACCTGGCCCGCGTCCGCGAGGTCAGCCCGCGGCCTGCTCCCGCCAGCGCACCCGCGGCGCGCTCGTCCAGAGGTGCTCGAGGTCGTAGAAGGCCCGGAGCTCTTCGACGAAGACGTGCACGACGAAGTCGCCGTAATCCATGAGGACCCACGTCGCATCCCTCAGCCCCTCGACGCTGAGGGGGGACCGACCGTCACGGTCCTTCACCCGACGCTCCACCTCCTCGACGAGGGTGCGCACCTGACGGACGCTCCTGCCGCTCGTCACGACGAAGGCGTCCACGACACCGAGCGCGTCGCCCATCGCCAGGACGACCGTGTCGTTGCCCAGCTTCTCGTCGGCTGCTGCGGCGGCGGCGAGCGCCGCTGCAGGCGTCGTCAATGGACCATGTCCACGACGACGACGGTCGCAGCGAGGAACGCCGCGAGCACGGCCAGACCGCCGAGCGCGTACAGGCGCCGCAGCCGGCGCGCCCTTCGCCGCTCGCGACGCACCGGGCGGCGCTCCTGGCCCGGCCTGCGCTCGTCCGCCACGGTCATCGACAACCCTGACGCGAGCACCCTCTGCTCGCCGTGCCCAAGATCGACGACTTCATCCACCGACAGCGTACAGACCGCGCGAGCGGATGCAACGGATCACCTCGGCGGGCACGAGACCGTCCACGGGCAGTCCCCGCCCGAGCCGGTCGCGCACCTCCGAGCTCGACACGTCGACGGCGTCGTCCACCACGAGCACGGCGCGCCATCCAGGTGGGAGCTGGGCGACGCTGTGGGGACGGAAGACCACCGCCAGGGTCACCGAGGCCCGCAGGTCTTCGACCCGTTCCCAGGTCTCGAGCGCTCCCACGAGATCGGAGCCGACGACGAGGTAGAGGTCGAGAGCAACACCCCGGCGCGCCGCGTCCGCCTTGATCACGTCCACGGTGTCCGCCGTGTAGCTCGGGCCCCCGCGATCGATCTCGAGCCGGGACGCTTCGGCCCGAGGCACGAGCGGCGCCATTGCCTCGACCATCGCGAACCTGTCCTCCGCCGGGGTGACGGAGCGGAGCGGGACCTTCTGCCACGGCTCGTTCGCCACGACGAGGAGCAGCCGGTCGAGCGCGAGCGCGCGCACGCAGGCGGTCGCCGCGGCGACGTGACCGCAGTGCGGCGGGTCGAAGGTCCCGCCGAGCAGACCCACCCGCTCCGGCCGAGGCGACACCACGGCCACCTGCCGCCCAGCCTCGCCCTCGGCATGTTGCGGGCGGGGCATCTTCGCAGCGTACGCATCCGACACCCCCTCGCGCAGGACCTACGCTTGGAGCATGCCTGCGAACAGGTCCGGCGAACCCCTCGGCGAATGGCACACGAGCTCCTGGCGGTCGCGACCGGCCGCCCAACAGCCCGACTGGCCCGACGCCGCCGCTCTCAAGGACGCCGAGGCGACCCTTGCCGCGCTGCCCCCTCTCGTCATCGCGAGCGAGGCCCGCCGCCTCACCTCGTCGTTGGCCGCTGTCTCGAGAGGCGAGGCGTTCTTGCTCCAGGCCGGCGACTGCGCAGAGTCATTCCGGGAGTTCAGCGCCGACACGATCAGAGACAAGCTCAAGGTCGTGCTGCAGATGGCGGTGACCCTCACGTACGCCGCCGGCGTGCCGGTCGTGAAGGTCGGGCGCATCGCGGGCCAGTTCGCAAAGCCGCGAACCTCCCCTGTCGAGCGCGTCGACGGAGTCGAGCTCGAGGCGTTCCGAGGGCACATGGTCAACGACGAGGCGTTCGACCCCGTAGCACGTAGGCCCGACGCCTCCCGGCTCGTCGCGGCCTACCACCAGGCGGCGGCCACGCTGAACCTGCTGCGCGCCTTCACGAAGGGCGGCTTCGCGGACCTCTCGCTCGTCCACCGCTGGAACCAGGAGTTCGTCGCCTCCTCCGCAGAGGGGCGCCGCTACGAGCAGATCGCGACCGAGATCGACCGGGCGCTGCGGTTCATGGCCGCGTGCGGCATCGACCTCGTCGCCGAAGAAGGGCTGCACGAGACCGACTTCTGGACCAGCCACGAGGCGCTCATCCTCCATTACGAGGAGGCGCTCACCCGGCGCGACTCCCTCTCTGGCGACTGGGTGGACACCTCTGCGCACTTCCTGTGGGTCGGGGAGCGCACGCGCCAGCTCGACGGCGCGCACGTGGAGTTCCTCTCGGGGGTGATCAACCCCGTGGGCGTGAAGCTCGGCCCGTCCGCCACCCGAGACGAGGTGCTCGCGCTGTGCGAGCGGCTGGACCCCGGGCGCTCGCCGGGGCGCCTGACGCTGATCACGCGCATCGGGAAAGGCAAGGTCGCCGACACGCTGCCGCCCCTGATCGAGGCCGTGCGCGACGCCGGCCACCCCGTCGTCTGGGTCAGCGACCCCATGCACGGGAACACCTTCACCAGCGAGAACGGGCACAAGACCCGACGTTTCGAGGACATCGTGGCCGAGCTCCAGGAGTGGTTCGCCGTCCACCGCGCGATGGGAACCTGGCCAGGAGGCGTCCACGTCGAGCTCACCGGAGACGACGTGACCGAATGCCTGGGCGGGGCGGAGGCCGTCGTCGAGGACGACCTCGACCAGCGCTACACGACGATGTGCGACCCGCGTCTCAACGCGCGCCAGTCGCTCGACCTCGCCTTCGACGTCGCGGAGCTGCTGCGGTCCTGACGCGTCCTCACCTCGGCTCGTCGCTCGAAGTCCGTCCCAACCAGAGCGCTGGGGCCAACCCCCGCCTCGGATCAGGCCGTCGCCGCGTCGTTGTACCGCTCGAGCAGCCACCGTCGACCGGCGGCACCCTCGGGGCCGCCCCGGTGCTGCCAGACGGTGAGCGAGGCGTGCGCGGTGTGCAACCCGAGGCGCGCGACCCTCGAATCGACGGGCAGGAAACGCAGCACGCTCGCTTCGATCACCCCCGCGTGGGTGACGGCGACGACGGTCTGCCCCTGGTACACCTCCACGAGGCGCTCGAGCGCCGCCGCGGCGCGTGCCACGAAACCCGTCCACGTCTCCCCGCCCGGCGCGATCGGCTTGCTCGGGTCGACGTCCCAGTCGGGGGCCTCGAACCGTGAGAGGAGCTCGTCCCAGGAAAGCCCGTCGGCGGCACCGGGGTGCAGCTCGCAGAGCGCGCAGTCGGCCTCCACCTCCGGCGCCTCCCTGCCGGGACCCTCGAGCCCAGGAGAGAGGATCCGTGCGGTCTCGACAGCGCGCGGGAGCACCGACGAGCAGAGCGCGCCGACACGGCCGAGCTCACCGGTCCGGGCGAGCCGGACGGCGAGCCTTTCAGCCTGCGCTCGCCCCGACGGCGTCAGCCCCGTACAGCCCCGGACGCCGCCCACCACGCCGGTGACGTTGCAGACCGCTTCGGCGTGGCGAACGAGGACGAGCCGCGTGAGCTCCTCCATCGCGTCGGCCTCGGGCCCTCAGGCGAGCTCGGCGACGAAGCGCTCGAGCTGGCGCAGCGTGCGGCACTCGACGACAGCATCGCAGTGGATCGCGTACTCCGCCAGGATCGAGTCTCCCGAGCCCCAGTACTCGCGGGGCTCGGGGTTCAGCCAGTAGACGCGACGCGCCCGACGGCGAAGCCCCTGGAGAGCCCACGCGCCCGAGGCGTGGTAGTTGTTCCGAGCGTCGCCGAGCACGAGCAGCGTCGCACGCGAGGTGATCTCTGCGCCCCATCGCCGATCGAACTCGCAGAGCGCATGCCCATAGTCCGAGTGCCCGTCGAGCCATACGACGTCGGCTTCGTCCATGATGCGGCGCACGGCGACGCCAGGCTCGTCGGCTCGCTCGAAGACGTGGGTCACTTCGTCGATGCCGTCGACGAAGACGAAGCTGCGAACCCTGGAGAACTGCGCGCTGATCGCGTACATGAGCTCGAGCGTGAAGCGGGCGAAGGACGCGACCGAGCCGGAGACGTCGGCGATGACGAAGATCTCGGGCTTCGAAGGACGCGGATGGCGGAAGCGAGGCTCTACCGGGACCCCGCCGGTCGAGAGCGAGCGACGCATCGTCGCGCGGAAATCCGGCGCTCCGTCCCGGCGATGCCGGCGCTTGTGCCCGAGGCGTGCCGCGAGCCTCCGCGACAGCGGCTGGAGCGCACGTTGCAGCGCGGCGAGCTCCTCTCGGCTCGCATGCATGACGTCGACGTCCTCTGGGAGCGGCTGCCGAACCGATCTCGCGAGCGCTCGCGCGCCGCGGTCCAGGAGCAGACGGCGCCGGATCTCTGCTTCGACCGCCTTGCGGAGCGCGGCGATGCGCGCCCGGTACTCGTCGGCGATCAGCCGCTCCTCGAGCGCGGTCAGCTCGCGCTCGTGCCGCTCCGCTTCGAGGAGTCGCTGGAGCAGCCCTTCGAGGTCGAGGTGACGGAGCGTCCTGTGCAGGTAGTAGGTCCCCCCGACAGGCCGTCCGAGCTCGAGGGCGGCGTAGCGGTCGACGGCATGGCGCGCAAGCGCGGCGGCGAGCGCAGGGTCTCCTCGACGCATTGCCTGCAACAGCAGCGATGCGAGCTCGGTGGGGCTCATCGGCTCGGCCCCCGCGCCCTCCGGCGTCACCGCTGCATCAGGCGGCGCGTCAGCAGGGCACGAGCGCGGCGCGGCGCGGGAGCCTTTCGGCGGAACGTCGCCGGCACCCTCCTCGCCTGCCTGTGCCCGGGGGGCGAGCCGCGCCGAGAAATAGACCTCGAACGCCGTCTCGAAGGCTGGCCAGTGACCGGCGGACTTCACGAGGGTCGCGCCGAGCGCGACCCCGAGCGCGTCTCGGTCCTCCAACGGCACGTGCTTCAGCGCGCGGGCGGCGTCGAGGTGCTCGGTGAGCGAGACGGGCAGCCCTGCCGAGCGCAGCTCACCGACGAAGCCTGAGAGAAGCTCAAGCATCGGCGGCGAGCAGCTCCTTCGCTGCGCGCTCGATGTCCTGGCGGTACTTGAGCAGCACGTGCAGCGTATCCGCGGCGCTCGCGGCGTCGACCGACTCGATCCCGAGGATGACGAGGGTTCGCGCCCAGTCGAGGGTCTCCGCCACCGACGGAGGCTTGCGCAGCTCGAGCGAGCGCAACGACCGGACGATCCGGGCGACTTGGTCCGCGAGCTCCTCAGCGATGCCCGGGACGCGCCGCAGCACGATGTCGCGCTCGCGTTCGAGCCCGGGGTAGTCCACGTGGAGGTAGAGACAGCGCCGCTTCAGCGCCTCGGAGAGCTCCCTCGTGTTGTTCGACGTGAGCAAGACCATGGGCACCCGCGTCGCACGGATCGTGCCGAGCTCGGGGATCGACACCTGGTACTCCGAGAGCACCTCCAGCAGGAGGGCCTCGGTCTCCGGCTCCACCCTGTCGATCTCGTCGACGAGCAGCACGACGGGCTCGTCGCTCCGGATCGCCTCGAGCAGCGGGCGGGTGAGGAGGAAGTCCTCGGAGAAGATGTCCGCCTCGAGCGCTCGCCAGGAGGGAGCCGACGGCTCCGCCTGGATGCGCAGCAGCTGCTTGCGGTAGTCCCACTCGTACAGCGCCTTTGCCTCGTCGAGCCCCTCGTAGCACTGGAGGCGGATGAGGCGGCTCTCTGCCATCTCGGCCACCGACTTGGCGAGCTGCGTCTTTCCCGTCCCGGCCGGCCCTTCGACGAGCACGGGCTTGCCAAGCCGCCGCGCGAGGTACACGACACCGGCGATGCGCTCGTCGGCGACGTAGCCGACGCGCCCCAGACCTTCACGCACCTCCTGGATCGAGCCGAACGTCCCGCCCTCGAGCCGTCCAGCTCCTTTCATCGGCGGACGTGCCCCTCGCCGCGCACGACCCATTTCACGCAGGTGAGCTCGCGAGGGCCCATCGGGCCCCTCGCGTGCAGCTTCTGGGTGGAGATGCCCACTTCGGCGCCGAGACCCAGCTCGCCGCCGTCGACGAAACGGGTGGACGCGTTCACGAGCACCGCGGCTGCGTCCACCTCGCGGACGAACCGGTCGGCGGAGGCCACGTCGCGCGTGACGATCGCCTCGGAGTGGCCCGAGCCGTAGCGCGCGATGTGGTCGATCGCGGCGTCGAGGTCGTCCACGACCGCGACCGCGAGCTTCAGGGCGAGGAACTCCGTCGCGAAGTCCGCTTCGGTCACCGGGGTCGAGACCGGCAGATGGGCGCGGGCGCGCTCGTCGGCGACCAGCTCCACGTCTGCGAGCGATCTCGCGAGGCGGGGCAGCAGCCTGGAGGCGACGTCCGCGTGGACGAGCAGCGTCTCGGCCGCGTTGCACACCCCGGGTCGCTGGGTCTTCGCGTTCACGACGATCGCCTCGGCCATGTCGACGTCCGCAGAGGCGTCCACGTAGACGTGGCAGTTGCCGTCGCCGTCGAGGACGTAGGGGACCGTGGCGTGCTCGAGCAGCGAGGCGATGAGCGCCTTGCCTCCCCGCGGGACGAGGCAGTCGACGAGCCCTCGGAGCTTCATGAAGGCGACCGCGGTCTCGTGGCTCGTGTCCTCCACCAGCGCGACCGCGTCCTCAGGGAGGCCGGTCTTGGACAGCGCCCGGCGGAGCACGGCCACCACGGCACGGTTCGAGCCAAGCGCGGACGACGAGCCTCGCAGGAACGCCGCGTTCCCGGCCTTGACGCACAGACCGGCGGCGTCGCTCGTCACGTTCGGCCGGTTCTCGTAGATGATCCCCACGACGCCGAGCGGCACGCGGACGCGCTCGACGCGCAGCCCGTTCGGGCGGACCCATCCGTCGACCACCTCACCGACGGGGTCTCCGAGCGCCGCAACAGCCCTCAGACCATCAGCCATCTGCTCGACACGGCGTTCTGTGAGCCGAAGACGGTCGAGCGAAGTCTGATCGAGCCCGTCACGCTCCCCGCGTTCGACGTCGGCCAGATTGGCCTCGAGCACGACGGCCGTGTCGGCCACGAGCAGGTCGGCCGCGGCGCGCAAGAACTCGTCGCGCACCGCAGACGACGCACGGGCGACCTCGCGGGATGCCGCACGTACCCGGCGTGCCAGATCTTCCAGCGCGGCCGTGCCCACCTCCCCAAGCCTACCGGCGGGCGACCCCGGCCTCAGCGAAGGACCACGAGGTCGTCACGGTGCATTGCAACCGCAGAGAGGTCCTCGGGGAGCGCCTCGCTCCGGCGCCCCACCCATTCCGGCGCACGCTCCGAGGAGTAGCGCACGAGACCCTTGGCGAAGACGACGCCGTCGGTCCCGGCGACTTCGACGGCATCGTTCGGCTCGAAGCGACCGCGGCACTCGACGACGCCGGCGGCGAGCAGCGAGCGACCGTGCTCGACGAGCGCGCTGCGGGCTCCGTCGTCGACGACGAGGAGGCCGGAGGAACCGAGCGCGTACGCGATCCAGAGCTTGCGCGCGGGCATCCGCTCCGCGCTCGGCCTGCAGACCGTCCCGAGACCAGGGACGCCCTCGAGCGCCGCGGCGAGCACCCCTGGTCGGCGTCCGTCGGCGATCACGGTCGTCACCCCTGATCGGCTCGCCATGCGTGCGGCTGCGAGCTTGGAGGCCATCCCGCCGCTCCCCACCGACCCAGGGCCGCCGGCGAGCTCCATCAGATGCTGGTCGATCTCGATCACCTCTTCGATGAGAGAGCCTCCGTCGCCCAGGCGCGGGTCCGCGCTGAGGAGTCCCGGCGTGTCGGTGAGCAGGATGAGGAGGTCCGCGCGGACCAGGTGCGCGACCAGCGCGGCGAGCCGGTCGTTGTCGCCGAACCGGATCTCCTCGTCGGCGACCGCGTCGTTCTCGTTCACGACCGGTACCACGCCGAGCCCGAAGAGGTGCTGCAGGGTGGAGCGCGCGTGCAAGTACTGGCGACGGTGGCCGAAGTCGAGCGGCGCCAGGAGCACCTGGCCCGCGAGGAGCCCCTCGGCACCGAGACCGTCCTGCCACGCGCGCATGAGCCGCTGCTGGCCCACCGCCGAGACCGCCTGGAGGACGGCGGGGTCCGAGGGCCGCCCACCGGTTCGCCCGAGCGCCGCCCAGCCGCACGCAATGGCTCCCGAGGTCACGACCACCACGCGGTGCCCGTCGGCGGTCAGCTTCGCGACCTCACCGGAGAGGCGCCCGACCACGTCCACGTCGACCTGGCCGCTCGCGGTGGTGACGGTGGACGAGCCGACCTTCACGACGACGGCCCGCGCGCCGCGCCCGTCGACCGGGGTGAGGCTCGTCACCGCTCGGCGCGCGCACGGCGCCGGCGATCACCGGACACCTCGTTGCTCGGCCCGGGAAGCTCGACCGGCTGGTCCCTGAACCACGTGAAGGACAGCCCGCCGACGCTCACCTCGTCGCCGTCGTTCGCGCCCGCACGCGACAGCGCCCTGTCGGCGCCCAGCCGCCGGAGCCGCCGCACCGCCTCGGCCAGCGCGGCGTCGTCGGTGAGGTCCGACAGGCGCACCGCGCGCTCAGCGGCGCGTCCTGCGAGACGCCAAGCGTGCGGACCGTCACGCTCTGCGAAGATCCCCTCGCCTGCAGGGCGATGGACGACCAGCGTTCCGGCTTGCACGACGTCGCCAGCCACAAGCCCAGCACCTGGCACGAGCGCCGGCCCGACGCGGGCAGCGCCTCTCGCCGCGTCCGCGGCGCGCGCCTCCGTGACGAGGACCGCCAGGCGCCCCAGCAGCTCGGCGACGCCGTCGCCGGTCACGGCAGAGATCGCGAGATCCAACGCGACGTCCCCGAGCGCGTCGGGATCGGCGACGTCGAGCTTCGAGCCCACGACGAGGCGTGGCCGGGCGAGGAGGCCCGGCTCGTAGCGGCCGAGCTCGCCGAGGAGCACGCCGAGCTGCGCGGCAGCAGGCGTCCCTGCCGCAGGCGCCAGGTCCACCAGGACGACGAGCACCCGTGCGCGCTCGACATGGCGAAGGAAGCGGTGCCCGAGCCCCTTTCCCGCGCCGGCTCCCTCGACGAGGCCGGGAACGTCCGCGATGACGAGCTGCGTCTCGTCGCCGGGCCCGCCGACGCGCACGACCCCAAGATGCGGCTCGAGCGTCGTGAACGGGTAGTCGGCGATCTTCGGACGCGCCGAGGAGACCGCGGAGATGAGCGTCGACTTTCCCGCGTTGGGCAGCCCGACCAGCGCGACGTCCGCGATGAGCTTCAGCTCGAGGTCCAGCCAGCGCTCCTCCCCGTGCTCACCCTGCTCGGCGAAGGCGGGCGCGCGGCGCGTGTTCGAGCCGAAGCGTGCGTTCCCGCGTCCACCTCGGCCGCCTTCGGCGGCCAGCCAGCGGTCGCCCGGCACCGAGAGGTCGTGCAGGACCGAGCCGTCGCGGTCTCGCACGACCGTGCCCACCGGAACGGGGACCACGAGGTCCGCGCCGCGCTGCCCGTGACGGCGCTTGCCCGATCCGTGGGCGCCGTCCCCGGCCCGGCGGAACGGGTGGTCCTCGAACCCCAGCAACGAGGCCTGGTTCGGGTCGGCGACCAGCCAGACGTCCCCGCCGCGACCGCCGTCGCCGCCGTCAGGGCCCCCGCGCGCCACGTGCGCCTCGCGGCGGAACGAGATCGCACCTGCCCCGCCGTCACCCGCCTTCGCGTGCAGCTGCGCCTCGTCCACGAACCCGGACATCCCGTCGATCCTAGAGGTCTGCCGATGGCCCAGGGGTCCAGGCCCGAAGCCCGCGCCATGCCGCCGCCGGGTCGGGCCGGGCCGAGCCGCGCGAAGGCCACGGCCGCCCGCGCGACGGCGTTCAGCTCTCGCGAAGACGTCGCGCGCGGGTGGCGACCTCCCTGCGGGCGCGTGGTTCGTCGACGCTCCGGCACACGCCGCCGCTGACGAGGTGGCGGCCCGCGACCCACACGTCGGTGACCAGACGGCTCGAGGCGGCCCAGACCAGGAGCGTGAGGATGTCCTCGCCGCTCTGGGCTGGCACGAACGCGGCGTCCTCGAGCTCCACCCTCACGAAGTCGGCGACGCGCCCAGGTGCGAGGGAACCGCAGTCGAGGCCGAGCGCAGCCGCGCCGCCGTTCGTGGCCAGCCGCAGGGCCTCGACCGCCCCGAGCACAGAGGCGTCGCAGGCGACCGCTCGCGCGAGCAACGGCGCCAGCTTCAGCTCCTCCCACAGATCGAGGTTGTCGTTGGAGGCGGGACCGTCGGTGCCGATCCCCACCCGCAGGCCCCGATCGATCATCGCAGGGACACGCGCGACGCCGCTGCCGAGCTTCGCGTTGCTCTGCGGGCAGTGTGCGACGGCGACGTCCTGGCGAGCGAAGAGGTCCAGCTCGTCGTCCGCGACCCACACGGCGTGCGCGGCGAGGACGCGACCGTCGAGGATCCCCGCGCGCTCGAGCAGCTCGGGCACGCCGCACCCATGGCGGGCGCGGACCGCGTCGCCCTCGGCGCGCGTCTCGGCGACGTGCACGTGCACGAGCGCGTCGAGCTCCCTCGCGACCTTCGCGACCGCCGCCAGCCCGTCGGGGGGCAGCGTGTAGGCGGCGTGCGGCCCGAGACCCACCCGCAGGAGTCCGTCACGCCCGTCGAGATCTGCATGGAGCTGCGCGGCCTCCTCCAGCAGGCGCTGCCAGGTTGCCTGAGGCCCCGCTCCGGGGAGGTCGAAGATGCCCGGCGTGAGGACGCAGCGGATGCCCGCGGCCAACGCAGCGTCCGCCACCGCTCCCGAATGGAGGTACAGCTCGCAGGTGGACGTCACCCCGGCCCGGAGCAGCTCGGAGCAGCCGAGCTGCATGCCCCACCACACGTCCTCGGGCGTGAGCCGTGCCTCCTTCGGCCAGATCGCCTCGGACAGCCACCGCTCGAGCGGCAGCCCGTCCCCCGCCCCGCGCAGGAGCGTCATCGGGGAGTGGCCGTGCGCGTTCACGAGCCCGGGCATGAGGAGCCCTCCCACGCGCCGCTCCTCGCCGAGGCCGCGGGTCACGGGCGCGTCAGCCGCCGCGCCGACCCACGCGATGCGCCCCTCGGCCACGTCGAGGGCTCCGGGCCGGTGGACGCGGCAGTCCTCGTCCATCGTGGCCACGACGTCGGCGACGTAGCGCACGAGCGGAGCGTGCGCACCGGATCGGTCCGCCCCAACAGCGGGGACGCCCGGTGAGGTCACGCGGCGCTCAGCACGTCGTGACGTAGAGACGGCGCGACAGGTCGGCGCCGATCGCAAGGGTCGACTCCCCGGCGTCGAGCATCAGCGTGCCGTCCGGAGCCCGCGAGACCACCGTCGCGGTCGCACCGGGCACGAAGCGATGGTCGTCGAGGTAGACGAGCGCCTCGTGGTCCATCTCGACGTCCTCGCCGATGCGCTCGAGCTGCACGCGGTCTCCCGCCTCGACGTCGGAGAGGGGGTGCTGCGGCGCGTCGGGGAGCCGGGAACGTGACCCAGGGATCGGGTTCCCATGAGGACAGGTCGCCGGGTCGCCGAGGAGCTGGACCAGCCGAGCCTCCACGTCGTCGGAGATCACGTGCTCCCATCGGCCGGCCTCACGGTGGACCTTGTGCCATTCGAGCCCGATCACGTCGGCGAGCAGTCGCTCGGCGAGGCGGTGCTTGCGCACGACCTTCTCCGCGAGACGAGACCCCTTGTCCGTGAGCTCGACGACGCGGCCCTCTCGCCGCACGTAACCGTCCTCGGCGAGACGGTCGAGCATCTCGGAGACCGACGGCGCGGAACGCCCGAGACGCTCGGCGATGCGCGCCTGGATCGTGGGGGTGCCCTCCTCTTTCAGAGAGTGGACCGTCTGCAGGTACTCCTCCACCGGCGGGTGGTAGCCGTCGTCCGTCACGGTATGCGCCACTCTCGTCGAGCCTATCGAGCCCCCTGCGGCCCTCGTGCGATCGCCCGTCGGGCGAGGACGCGCGACCGCTGCCTGGGAGCTCGACGTCTCCTAGCATTGCGCCGGTGCCGACCACGAGCCCGGGCGCGCCGGGCGCGAACCCCTTCGACCAGGCGCGCATCGCCGCGCGCGAGCTCACCCGCATGACCGGCGCCGACCGTCACGACGTCCTCGTCGTGCTGGGCACGGGCCTGTTCGCCGCGGCCGCCCAGCTCGGCGCCGAGGGCGCGCCGATCGACCTCACCTCGCTCCCGTGGTTCGCCCGGTTCACCGGACCGGGCCATCGGCCAGAGGCGTGGTCGGTGGACCTCGAGGGCATGAGGACGCTGATCGTGGCAGGACGGCTCCACCTCTACGAGGGCAGGAGCCCCGCCGAGGTCGTCCACCCCGTCCGCACTGCGATCGCTGCGGGCGTGAGCACGGTCGTGCTCACCTGCAGCGCGGGCGCGCTGAACCCCGCCTACTCCATCGGTCAGGTGGTCGCGATCCGCGACCACCTGAACATGACGGCGACGTCACCGCTCGTCGGCATCCCCGCCGACGGGCGCCCTGACGCCCGCCATGTCGACATGACCGACGCGTGGTCTCCTCGCCTCCGGGCGCTCGCCCGAGCGATCACCCCCCTCGACGAGGGCGTCTATGCCCAGATGACCGGACCGCAGCTTGAGACGCCCGCGGAGATCCGCATGCTCGCGGCCCTCGGCG
>JAJYXS010000083.1 GCA_021801615.1 Actinomycetes bacterium | reverse complement strand
CACGTACATGCCGACACCCTTCGCAGCGGTCGGCATCGCGTTCGGATCGTGGCGACGCCACGAGCTGATCTTGACGGTCACGCCTCGCTCGAGCGCCTCCTCGCCGAGGTACGTCCCCCACGGCCACGTCGCGATGGAGACCTTGACGGGTGCAGGCAGCGGGTTCAATCCCATCTCCCCGTAGCCGAGGTACACGAGCGGGCGCAGGTAGCATCCGTCGCGCATGTCGTTCACGCGCACGACCTGCGCGGTCGCGTCGACGAGCTGGTCCTGCGTGTAGGGGACGTCGATCATCAGGACGTGCGCCGACGCGAGGAGGCGGCGGATGTGGTCCGCCAAGCGGAAGACCGCGACCCCCTCGGACGTCGGGTACGCACGGATGCCCTCGAAGACTCCGGAGCCGTAGTGCAAGGTGTGCGTGAGGACGTGCACCTTGGCGTCCGCCCAGTCGACGAGCTCACCATCCATCCAGATCTTCTGCGTCGGGGTGATCGGCACCGCTACAACCTTCCTGCGATCGCGTCGCCGATGGCGGCGGTGGTCTCGGGCACAGGACCGTCAGTGCCGCGCGCGGCGCCGGTGGTCGGCGCGGCGGCGTCCACGAAGCTCTGGACGGCCTTCTCGATCCGCGCGGCCGCCTCCTTCTCGCCGAGGTGATCGAGCATCAACGCCGCCGAGGCGATCGCCGCGACCGGGTTCGCACGGCCGGTCCCGGCGATGTCATGGGCGGCGCCGTGGACCGGCTCGAACATCGACACTCGCCCTGGATGGAGGTTGGCGGACGCTGCGTACCCGATGCCGCCGCACACCGCGCCTGCGAGGTCGGTGAGGATGTCCCCGAACAGGTTGTCGGTGACGATCACGTCGTAGATCCCGGGACGCTCCACCATGTGGATGCACGCGGCGTCCACGTGCTGGTACGTGGTGGCGAGGGCGCCCCGGCCTGCCGCGACGGCGTCGAAGGTGCGCTTCCACAGGTCGCCGGAGTAGTTCAGGACGTTCGTCTTGTGCACAAGGGTCACCTGGCGCGCCGCCGCTCTTCGCTCTGCCAGGTCGAACGCGAACCGCACCACCCGCTCCACCCCCATCCGCGTGTTGACCGAGCCCTGGGTCGCCACCTCGTCTGGGGTGCCCTTGCGCAGGAACCCGCCTTCTCCGGCGTACGCGCCCTCCGTGTTCTCCCGCACCACCACGAAGTCGACCGGGCGGTCCCCGTCACCCCCTCTGCCGGCGGCGATCGAGCCGGGCACCGCGCGGAACGGCCGAAGGTTCACGTAGAGGTCGAGCTCGAAGCGGAGCCGCAAGAGCAATCCGCGCTCGAGGACCCCGGAGGGCACCGAGGTGTCCCCGACCGCCGGGCCGACGGCGCCGAGCAGGATCGCGTCGTACGAGCGCAGCTCTTCCAAGACCCCTTCCGGCAGGACCTCCCCCGTCCGCAGGTAGCGGCCAGCGCCCAGGTCGTAGTGGGTCGTCTCGAGGTCGACACCCGCCGCAGCGACGACCTTCAGCGCTTCGGCCAGCACCTCGGGCCCGATGCCGTCCCCTCCGATGACCGCCACGCGGTGGCGGGCACCCGGCGGCGCGACGTCGCCCTCGGCACGACGCTCGGTCGGTTGGCTCTCGTTCGTCTGCATGGGTCGTGATCTCGGCTTTCGATCGTCCGGTCGGTCGCTCACAGCTGCAGGGCGCTGACCCCCACAGCTTGCCCCGGGGCAGGTCGTCCCGGAAAATTGGCCCCGGCGCACGTCGTCTCAGACGGGCTCAGACGGGCTGCTCCCTCCCGGACGTTCCCTGGCATGGACGACAGTCCAGACGGGCGGTCCAGGGCACGTGCGCAGGTCGTGCGCGCCTGGGCGCTGGCTGCCCCCGGAAGGACGCAGACGGGTCCCGTCCAGTTTTCCCGTAGGGGGTCCACCCGCAGCAATCGCCCCGCCGCGCGCGGAGTGGGACCGCAGCTCGGACTACGCCGATCTCGGTACAGTCCCCTCTCGGTACGGTCCAGGATTCCGCGTTCGCTTCCTTTCCCTGCCGGCACCTCCCTCAGCGCTGAACGGCTGTGAGGTCGCGCCCGATCGCCTGGACGGTCTCAGGCGTGACGGCGAGCCGGCCGCCGAGGATCGTCACGTGGTCGACGGCCGTGCCGCCCAAGCCGATCGTCCCGGCCTCGCGCAGGAAGGCGGCGAGCGTGGCGCCAACTGTCGTCGCGCTCTTCGTGAGCACGAGCGGCTCCGGTGCGTCCGCGGTCGGCCCGTCCGCGGCCACGACCGCACCGGTGACGCCGTCGGCGGAGTAGGGGCCCTCGGCGATGGTGAGGCCGCCCGTCCCGCGCCACCCGACGCCTGTCGGTGCCGGGGACGTCTCGAGCTTCGCCAGCTCGACGGCGGTGGCGGAGACGTCGAGCCCGGCGACCCGCAGCACCGACACTCCCATGCCCTCGAGCGCGGAGACGACCGAGTCGGAGACCGCGAGCTGTCCCCCGATGACGAGGACCTGCGCGATGTGCATCGAGGAGATGGCCGCTGCAGCCTCCTGCGACAGCGACGTCGGCGCCGTGAGCAGGACGGGCAGACGCTCGGCGTACGCAAGGGCGCTCGCGGCCTCTGCACCCTGGAACCCTGTGCCCGAGACGAGCACGGCCGTCGCCAGCGCACCAGCAGAGGCCGGCGAGCTCGACGCGTCGCCTGCGGTCTCGTTGAACCGTCCGTCGCCACCTGTGGAGTTCGTCCCCCCGTACGCTCGAGCGAGATCGAGGCTGCCGACGCCACCGGTCGCAGCGGCTTCGGCGACCTGCGCTGCGGTCGCGTACGCTGTCGCCCCCTCGATGCGCGTGACGCTGATGCGTGACGCGCTCTTCCCGCCGCCGCAGGTCGTGGCCGGCGTCGCCTCGAGCTTCGCCACGACCGCTGTGCTCACCGCGAGCGGGCCGCCCACCACGATGACGTGGGTGATCCCCTCCGCCGCGATCGCTGCAGCCGTCGGTGCCGAGAGGGAGGCCGGTGTGGTGAGGAGCGTCCCGGTCGCGAGACTGCGCGCGAGCGGAGCGCTCACGAGCGCGTCGGGCGAGGGCTCGTCGGTTGCGAGCAGCACCGGTCGTGTGGACCGTGTCGTGCCCGGGCAGTGCCCTTGCCGTGCGTCGAACTGGTGCTCGAGCTCCGCCGCAGCGGTCGCGTCCGCTGTGCTCCCCGAGATCCTCGTGTACGCGGTGAACGGCGCCACGATCGGCGCGTCGGCGTTCCCGGTCAGCTGCGGGTCGTGGTGGAACTGGGGCCAGGTGCCGGGGGCGTCGACATCTGCGCCGTCCGATGTGGCGATCTCGTAGTGGATGGCCCAGCTGTCGTCCGGCTGGTAGCCGACGACCGTGATGCCCACCGTCCCGTTCGGGTCCTTCGTGACGAGTGGCGCGTTCTGGTAGCCGATCGTGGGGCCCACTGTGGCGATCAGCACCTGGCCGTCCTCGCCTGTCAGCACGTCGAAGCCGTTGATCGTGCCGACGACGACGTCCTGGTGTCCTGTGCCGAGCTCCGCCGTCACCGGCGAGCCGAAGATGTGATGCTTGAGCTGCGTGTGCCACAGCGTCGCGCCGGTCGCTCCGTCGAGCGCGTAGACGCCGCCTGCGTATGTGGTGACCAGCACCTGGAGGTGCCCATTGTCGAGCACGTCCGCGAGCGCGGGGCTCTCGTAGCCCGTTGTGCCCGCGAGCGTTCTCGCCCAGACAGGCTTGCAATCGGTATTGACGGCGATCACCTGGTCGTGCTGGGAGGCTGTCGGGAATGTCGGCCCGGTCCCTGCGACGATCCCGATCGCTGTGCCGGCAAGGAACTTCCCGACGG
>JAJYXS010000120.1 GCA_021801615.1 Actinomycetes bacterium | reverse complement strand
TCCAGCGCGTCGAGCACGGCGGCGTAGTCGCGGCCGTCGGCGATGAGCGACAGGTAGATCGCGTGCTCGAACGCGGAGCGAGCATTAGCTACGGCAGTGTCCAGCAAGTCTCCCTTCGCGAGGACTGCAACTGCATGGGCCTGTCGGTACGCAATACCGAGCCATGCCGACGCCGTCAGGTCCAGGCCAGTCGAACGTCCCGACGCGGGCAGCTTGATCTGAGAGAAGAGGCTCCAGAGTTCATCGAGCAAGCCAGTGAGCTCTGGAGCGGGTATGCTTGTGATGCTGGAGTCTTGGGCCTCCTTCATGAGGATCCCGAAGTCGTCAATCGACGCGGTCGCTTGCGCCCGATCGAGTAACGCCCTGACGCGTTCGAGCTCCGCCGATTCGCCTTCACTGTCAGGTTTATCCTCCGTATCGCCCTCCACCGATCTCCTTTCGTCGCTCCAGTCGACACTGCCATGATGAGTATGGCGTTCGAGAGGGTCTCGTGGCGGCGATAACGGGTGCATTTCATCTCGTCACTTTCCTCTCGGATATCCAACCGTCACACAACGTTCGCGAGATCGAGAGCGACAGTCAAGGCGCCCTGGCAAGATGTGTGAACGATCTCTAGCGATTATCGCTTTGACGAAGCACTATTTGGTAGGACAGTCCTTCAAGCTAGTCCCTGTCCATCGCTGTATCAGGTTGCCTTAACATGATCGCGGTTTCCGACGTCAGAGCCGCACAAATGACGTTACGGTCTGCACGAGTTCGACAATCAAGCCGGCCACCGGTATCCACCGCGACCAGCGATCCGAACGCCGTCGGATGATATCCGGTCTTTCCCCGCTAACCGCATCGGCGTGCCCTTGCCGGACGAGTGACTCCATGGCGTCCACCCTGCTCTGAAGAAGAGCTGTGGGCCGCTCTTGCTGTGTCGGGACGCTCGGAACGATTCGGAACTTCGGCGTTTGCGTTGGTTCGTTGGCTGGCAAGCACTGCAAGCAGGGGCGGAACAAGTTCTCGGTTAGGAACGCAATGATGAACTGTCTGCTCATGGCCGCGCTGAGCTCGACCGCGAGATCTCGAAGGCTGGTTGGTGTGTCGTAGAGCGACATGGTGGTTGCGTTGAACCCATGCTGGGGTCGAGGCGATGTATTCACAGGAACCTCCTGGTCGGTGACTATGCGCGGGACCGTACCGCAGGTGTGTTCCAGCAAGCGGGCACAGGTTCTTCGCCTTCGTCTCCAAGACCTGAGGGCTCCATCTTCGGCCGGCATCTTGGGCGGGGGAGGGGACCCGATCTCGGCGTCCCTGCACAGGTAGTTCATGCTGACCGAGCGCATCACGATCCGCCTGCCCGACGGCTTCGATCCCGCCAAGCACCTCGCCGCGCTCGAGAAGCTCGTGGCAAAGCGCCACGGCGACATGTTCGAGGTGGACTCGATCGATCCCGTCGCCGGTGTCGCCTACGCGACCCGCCAGGTCGCCGTGACCGAGGTGGCCGCCAGCGAGCAGATGGCTGAGCGCTTCGAGGTCAGGCTCCCGCGTGGCACGAAGCCGGCGGACGGCGAGCGCATCGCAGCGAAGCTCGAGGACCAGCACGACGGCTACGTGCTCGTCGAGTTCGAGCCGTTCCTCGGCCGAGCGGTGCTCGCCAGGCTCACACCGGCCGTACGGCGCTGCCGCGGTGCCGTCGCGACCGTGCTCGGCGTCAAGCCCTGGGACGTCGCCGTCGTCGCCCGAGCCGATGGCGGCTTCGACGTCGTGCTCCCGCGCACCTACGTCCCGAGCAAGCACGACGCGAAGCTCGAGGAGGTCGCCACGGCGATCGTCGGGCGAGAGGGGTGGTACGTCGAGACCGACCCCGCGGCGCTCACCGCGTCGATCATCCCCGGCTCGCCGGCGAGCTTCCCGCCACTGCTCGCGTACCCGTTCAAGCGGGCCGTGCCGGTCTTCGACCCGTCGACCGACGGCTGGTCGAAGATCCCCGTCGGACGGGTCCTCGGGCGCACGGGCGGGGAGGACGGCCCCGAGCTCACGACCGACCTCGTCGCAGCGCCGCATGTCCAGGTCAGCGGTCTCACCGGAGCGGGCAAGGGGGTCCTGCTCACCGCCTTGATGGCCGGGGTGCTCGCCCGTGGCTGGCAGGTCGCGATCGTCGACGCCATCAAGGGCGGCGTCGACTTCGTCGAGCTCCAGCCGTTCGTCCGGCCCGGCGGCTGGGGCGACGCGCTGCCTGCGGCGTGCGCCGTGCTCCAGATGGCCTACGAGGAGGGCCAGCGTCGCAAGGCGACGATCCAACAGGCCGGTGTCCAGAAGTGGACCCAGCTGCCCGCGTCGTCGGGCCTGCGCCCGATGCTCCTCGTCGTCGACGAGCTCACCTCGCTCGTCGCGCCGGAGCCGACACCGAAGGGCGTGCCGAAGGACAACCCGATCGTGGTCGAGGTGGCGGAGCGCAACTTGTTGAAGGCGGTGATCCTCAACACCATCGGCAAGATCGCCCGCGAGCTCCGCTTCGTCGGGATCTCGCTCGCGGTCGGGACGCAGGTCGCCTCGACGTCGACCGGGATCCCGACCGAGCTGCGGGCGAACCTCGGCATGAAGGTCTTGCTCGGCTCGAAGCCGACGGACAACAACCGCCGGCTCGCGCTGAACGACCCCGACGCGGTGCCGCGCGTCCCGGTCAACGTCGCGACGGACCCGAACGGTGCGGCGCGCGGCGTCGGGGTGTTCGAGATCGAGGGTCGTGAGCCTGGCGTCGTGAAGGTCTACTTCGCCGAGCCGGCGAACTACGCGACCTGGCTGCGTGCGGCCGGCGTGGCGACGACGGCTCGTCCGAGGCCGACGCCGGACGAGATCGCCCGGTACACGCCGTCGATCGAGGCCGGCGGTGACGACGATCCGCGCATTGGCGACCCCGGCAGGGCGGGAGACACGAGCCCGAGCGGCAGGCTCCGGCCCGAGCCGACCCGAGACCCGATCACCGGTGAGGTCCTGCACGGCTTCGAGAGGGCGAACGAGCAGCGTCGCCAGCTCGATGCGACGGCCAGAGCAGCAGAACCCGGCGGCGCTTAGCGGCCAACCAGTGCCCGAGCGTCTTGCAAGAGCAGGAGAAGGTGCGATGGATCCGTCGGGGATGGCTCGAAGTCGAAACGGGAGTAGAAGCCCCGTGCTACCTCGCTCTTGGCGTGAACGATGATCGCTCGGACACCGATGATCTCGGACACCTCGATCGAGCGCAAGACAGCGTCGCGCAGTAGTTGTCTACCCAATCCGACGCCCTGGTCCCTGCGGTCGACGGCGAGTCGTGAGAGCAGGATCACTGGAACCGGGTCGGGCATGTTGCGGCGGACCCTCCCGACGGCGTCGCGGTGATAGACGCTTCCAGCGGCGAGAGCGTAGAAGCCAGCAATCCGATCGTCGTGGACGGTGACGAAGCAGCGTGAGGCGCCTCCAGCGTGATTGGCCAGGGCGCGCTTGCGGAGGTAGTCATCAAGTAGCGGCTCGCCGCTGTCGAAGTTGGAGCTGTCGTCGGTCGCATCGATCGGGCGAGGCGTCCCGTAGCCGGTCAAGGCTCCTCGAAGATCGAGGGCTCCGCGAGCAACTGCGCAAGGCGCGGCTTGTAGCTGATCGGGCGGTCCAGCATCACGAGAAGCTCGTCCCACGCTGCGTCGTCGATGACGAATGCTCGACGGTCGGCGAGCACATCGAGGGCGTGGTCGAGCGCTGCGGCGACCGTGAACTCTGTGATGCTGGTGCCCTTCGCCTCGGCGGCGCGCCGGATGACGGCGTCCTGGTCCGACGACAGACGGACGGCGATGCGTGAGTCCTTGGCGGTGGGCATCTCCTAACTGTAC
>JAJYXS010000175.1 GCA_021801615.1 Actinomycetes bacterium | reverse complement strand
GCGCCCTGGACCAGTACCTCGCGAGTTAGCTGGTCAGCCCGTGCAGCGCACGGAGACTGGCCAACAGCTCGCCCGAGTTCGAATAGCGACAACGCAACACCACCAACCCTCTTTCCCTGTGACCAGGGAAAACGGCGCCGAGCGCGCCGTCGAGGACACGGTAGGACTCGAATAGGACACTCGACGAGCGGCGACCCGAGCCAGCGAGTGCGTAGCTCGGACTGCCGCGCTGGACTCACGTGGTCGGGAGCGACGGGGCACCACCACGGGTCGCCGAACTCGCGCGACCCACAGCGCGCGTCTACATGCACCGTGGTCTCATCCGCCAACGTGCGCGCAGCCGCGACGCTGGAAGCCGTGATCGCGGCCGGGACCGAGTTTTTCAGCGCCGCGAGACGTTGAAGACGACGGAGTAGATGACGTACCCGGCGGCGTAGATAATCGTCAACAGCGGTGGGCACAGGTCCCGGCGCCGGCGGTCGGTGCCGGGATCGCTGGCTGAAAGCCTCGATGCGGATGCCAGATGGAATATCACGAACCGTGCGTTGCCGATGACGGACGGCCCTGTCTCGCCGACCGGCAGGTCCAGCAGGAGCGCGACCCTGTCAAGGAGGTCCTTGTCCTCGGACTGGACCACACCGAGAGCTGCCGGCGAAGTAGGGATTCAGCATCACATAAGCAGACTACGAGACCGGCACCAACGCCACCGACGCCGAGCTGGCCGCAGTCCCACTCACTCGTCATGCGTTGCACGGCGACTGGAACTACTCGATTGCGCAATCAGTCAATCGGTGAGCCCTAACGTGGGAGTCCTCGCGAGTAACTGTTGCCTCGTGCGAGCGCCGTGTACTCGCGCAAGAACGGCTGCGTGCGCTCCGGGTCGGCTTCCGGGTCGGCGTCGAGCTCCTCTGCGTAGCGCCGTCCAGCCCACACCGCGGCCGCGATGGTGCCAGGGGCCCACGCGTCCCCGATGCAGCGCACGGAGCGCAGGCCATGACGGCTCCACTCCGATCGCCTGGAATCGAGGCGCTGGTAGAGGTCGTCGACCGGCAGGCGGGCCGTCACGAGCACGACTGCGTCTGCTCGCTCCGCCCTCTCTCGGCCGGTGAAGACGCAGGCGGTCCGGACTGCTCCTGGGCCGATCTCGGCCACGGTGCGGCTGGTGACGATCTCCACCCCTGCTGCGAGCAGGCGGCGCTGGACGGCCGTGGCTTCGAGGGTGTGCACGGTCCACGACGACGCGAGGGGTGCGGGCGTCACGAGGCGAACCGCGTGCCCGAGCCCGGCGAGGAGCTCTGCTGCGACTCCCCCCATGTAGTAGTGGTCGTCGTCGAAGACGACGACCTGGCGGCCTTCTCCGAGGCGCTCGACGGGGTGCCCGAAGAGGTCGTCGGGCGTGAGGACGACCGCAGCGGGATCGACGGGCAAGGGGGCGGTGTGCCAGCGCCCCACCCCGTCCCTCCGCCACACAGAGCCGGTCGCGACCACGACGTCGGTCACGTCTGCGGACAAGACGTCTTCTTCGTCCATCTCGCTCTCGCGGTACACCTCGACATGCTCGTCGTTCGAGATGCGAGAGAGCCGGTGGTCCACCACCCTCCTCCACGCGCCGAGCGACGGCAGGGTCGCTTCCCGGGCGACTCGGCCGCCGAGCGTGCGCCCGGCTTCGGCGAGCACGACGCTGTAGCCGCGCCGCCCGAGCGAGCTCGCGGCTTCGAGCCCTGCGGGGCCTGATCCGACCACGAGCACCGACGCGTCGGAGGCCTTCGGACGGATCCTCTCGGGATGCCACCCGCGCCGCCACTCCTCGCCCATCGAGGGGTTCTGCGTGCAGCGGATGGGGGACATCGTCATGTCTCCCGACACGCAGATGTTGCAGCCGATGCACTCGCGGACGTCCTCGGCGTGGCCGTGCTCGATCTTCCAGGGCAAGAACGGGTCGGCGATGGACGGCCGTGCCGCGCCGATCAGGTCGAGCACGCCGGAGCGGACCTGGGCGGCCATCGTGTCTGGCGAGGTGAACCGGCCGACCCCGATGACCGGCTTGTCCGAGAGGGCCTTCAGCCCTGCGACGAGCGGCTCGCGCTCGTTCTCGGGGCTAAAACGCGACGTCGCGGAGTCCGACTCCCAGCTTCCGAGCACGAAGTCCCAGGCGTCGGTCAGGTGGTCGAGGCGCACGACCGTCTCCTCGGCGTCGTGGCGCGTGATGCCGCCGGCGGTGTCGACGTCGGCGATCGTGAGGCGGCACACCACAGCCGCGCGCCCCTCGCACTCGTCTTTGGTGTCTTGGAGGACCTCGGCGAGGAGCCTCGTGCGGTTCTCGATCGAGCCTCCGTACTCGTCGGAGCGGTGGTTGTAGCGCGGCGAGAGGAAGTGGTGGAGCACGCTCAGGCTGTGCCCGGCGTAGACGTAGACCACGTCGTAGCCGGCGCGAAGTGCCCGCCGGACCGCTGCGCGGTGCCAGGCCCTCAGGTCTGCGATGTCGGACTTCGACATCATGCGTGCCTGGACGGGGTCGTTCGCCCAGGTCGCCACCGGTAGGTGCTCGGGGCCCATCGGCGCCTCTCGAGACGTGAGGTTCGGGGCGTTCATGCCGTTGTGCGCGAGCTCGATGCCAGCGAGCGCGCCGCCTTCGTGGATCGCGTCGGCGATCCGTGCGAGCGCCGGGATGTCGCCGTCGTCCCACAGGCGCAGCTCGATGTACGGCGTGATGTCCGAGGTCGGATGGATCTCGACCTGCTCGGTGCAGACCACCGACCAGCCGCCCTCCGCCTTCACGCGGCGCATGGCTGCGTGCGCCGTCGGGTCCCGGTAGCCCATCCCGTTGCAGTGGGGGACCTGGACGAACCGGTTCTTCGTCCGCACCGGTCCGAGCTGCACCGGCTCGAACAGCACGTCGAAGCGTTGCTCGCGCACCGGTCTACCTCGGTTCTTTCCCGGTGGCAGCCGATGGTGCGGCGACGAGGACCGACGGCGCGAAGCTCGACGTCAGGATCATCACCAAGGCATCCACCGCGTCGTTTCCCGTCGTGCGGCACATCATGTCGCAGCTCGGTCAGGCGGCCGTAGGCGCGTGGTGCCCGATTGGTGTGTAGACACCGGTGTCGGTCCGAGCGCGCCTGACGCGGCCGCATCCGGTCCGAGAGCGCCTGGCGCGGCCGCATCCGGTCCGAGAGCGCCTGGCGCGGCCGCAGCCGGTCCGAGCGCGCCTGGCGCGGCCGCAGCCGGTCCGAGAGCGCCTGGCGCGGCAGGCGCAGGGATGCCCAGCCATGCGCTGCCGAGGTTCGCGGCGACGACGAGCACGAGCGCCCCGAGCTCGAGCGCCGAGAGACGCTGACCCAAGATGGCGAAGCCCGCGAGCGCGGCGACGGCTGGCGCCATGCTGAGCAGGATCCCGAACGCGCGGGGGGTGGCTCGACGGAGCGCCGCCAGCTCGCAGGAGTAGGGGACGGCGGACGACAAGAGGGCGACCGCCGCGCCGACCCCGAGCACGGCGGGGCGAAGGAGCGCGGCGCCCGTGCGCGCGATGCCGACAGGGGTGACCACGACGGCGGCGACCACCATGGCTGCGGCGAGGCCGGTCGTTCCCTGGATCCGCCTGCCGGTCTCTTTGTTGAGGAGGATGTACGTGGCCCAGAACGAGCCGGCGAGCGCGGCGAAGCCGACCCCTGCGATGTCGAGGTGATGGAGCGCTCCGAAGAGGCTGCCACCCGCGAGCAGGAGCGTCCCGCTCGCGGCAAGGAGGGCCCAGAGGCCGTCGGCCCATCGCCGAGACCCTGCGAGGGCGATCGTGAGCGGTCCCACGAACTCGACGGTGACGGCCACCCCCAGCGGGATCCGTTCGATGGCTTCGTAGAAGGAGAAGTTCATCCCGGCGAGCGCGAGGCCGAACGCGAGCACGACTGCGAGGTCGCCACGGTGTGCCGGGTGCAGCAGTCGCTGCAGGTCCCCG
>JAJYXS010000141.1 GCA_021801615.1 Actinomycetes bacterium | reverse complement strand
CCCTCCACCTCGTCGACAACCGGACCATCGGGGATGGCCTCGCATACATCACCTACTGGGTCGTTCGGGCCGCCTGAAGCGAAGTCGATACCGCCGTTGGCCTCCGTGCGAGGTCAGGGTCACACACGGGACAGGACGCTCGGCCACCTCCTCACTCCAGTGAACGTCAAGGCGGGGTTTCTCGGGACAACTGCCCCGAGATTGCATATGCAAGGGCGAGCCTGGCCGTGCGCCTTGCACATGTTCAATGCCGAACAGGTTGATCATGGAAGGAGGTGCTCGGTTGGGTGGTGGCAACGCCATGCATCTGCAGCCGCCCGGGCGCTGCGCACTACTCAATATCACCTCCTCTCCGGTCGAAGTCCCGAGAAAGACCGCCGATCTCGACGACGTTCGGGATCCACCGCTTCCACGGTCGGCGAACATCTGGAACGGGCACGGGTTGAGAACGGCGTCTCGGCGAGTGAAGATGGTTGTCTAGCCCATCCGCACGGTGCGCTGGACCATGACAAATGTCATACGCGAGACGTGAGCGATCTCACTACAGCTCGACGGCGCTGGCGACCACGATCACCACATGGCCGTTGTCAACCCCCAGGACGCCGGGATCAGAGCGACCGGGCTGACCAAGTCCTATGGCTCGGTCCGTGCCGTTCGCGGGATCGATCTGGAGATCGCACCCGGCGAGACGGTGGCGCTTCTCGGGCCGAATGGCGCAGGCAAGACGACGACCATCGACATGCTGCTCGGCCTCACGCACCCGGACGCGGGAACGGTCGCTATCTTTGGTGCCTCGCCAGGATCGGCCGTCAGGTCGGGCTGGGTCGGTGGCATGCTCCAAACCGGTTCGCCGCCCGATCACCTGCGAGTCCGCGAGCTCGTCTCGCTGATGGCCTCGTACTACCCGCACCCACGTCGAGTCGAAGACGTGCTACGGATCACCGGGGTCAGCGACCTCGCGGAGCGATGGACGACGAAACTGTCGGGCGGCCAGGCCCAGCGAGTCCGCTTCGCCACCGCCCTGGTCGCCAACCCGGATCTCCTGGTGCTTGACGAGCCCACCGCCGGGGTCGACGTCGAGGGTCGACACGAGTTCTGGGAGGTGATGCGCGGGGTCGCCGCGGAGGGGAAGACGATCGTCTTCGCGACTCACTACTTGGAGGAGGCCGACGCCTTCGCGGACCGGATCGTGCTCATCGCCCGTGGTTCCATCGTCGCCGATGGGTCGGTCACCGAGATCAAGGCGAAGGCGGGATCGCGGACCGTCCGGGCGACGCTGCCGGGCGTCGACCTCGCGTCGCTTGCCGCCCTTCCAGGCGTGGTGGGCGCCGAGCGACACGGCGATGCCGTGGTCCTGTCGTGCACTGACGCCGATGCTGCTCTCGCGTGCCTCTTCGCCAAGTTCCCAGAGGTGCGCGACGTCGAGGCGAGTGGCGGAAGCCTCGAGGAGGCGTTCCTCGAACTGACCGCCGAAGAGGACAGCACCCGACCTGCGGAGGGAGACAAGTCATGAGCGCCACGCACGTGCGGTACGAGATCCTCCGCACCTTCCGCAACCGCGTGACGCTCGGGGTCACCCTCGCGCTCCCGCTCGTCCTCTACTACTCGATCGCCTCGGGGAACCGTCATGCCACGAGCTCGGGCATTCCCTTCCCGCTCTACTTCATGACCGGCATGGCCGCCTACGGCGCGATGTTCGCGGCCGTCTCGCCCGGCGCGCACCTCGCGCTCGACCGCTCTCGGGGATGGACCCGCCAGCTGCGGATCACCCCGCTTCGAGCGCGTACCGAGACGGTCGCCAAGGTATTGGCCGCGTACTTGGTGGCGTTGCCAGCCCTCGTCCTGCTCTTCCTCGCCGGCGCGAGTCTCGGGGTGCGCCTCGATGCGGCGCAGTGGCTGGAGATGACGGGGCTGCTGCTCGTCGGTCTGGCACCGTTCGTCTTGATGGGCCAGATCCTCGGGCACGTCGTCGCAGGCGATGCCCTGGTGCCTGCCGTGGGCGGCCTCGTCATCCTTTTCGCCCTCTTCGGCGGCGCCTACGGCGCCTTCTTCAACAGCGGGGCGATGTTGACCTTCGTGAAGCTGCTCCCCTCCTTCTGGCTGGTGCAGGCGGGAAAGGCCGCCCTCCTCCTCGGGGACTGGCCGGCGGAGGGATGGACCGTCGTCGCCTGCTGGACCGCCGCGCTGGTCCCCCTCGCCGTCCTCGTCTACCAGCACGACACCGGCAACGTCTGAAGGCACCGGGACCAATACGATTCGTGGACGTGGATGCGGTGGAACGACCGGCGACTGCACCGGAGGGAACGTGGCCAGCTGACGATCGCGGCTGGACGGCCGGATGGCGCAGCCTGGTGCTTCCGATCGTGTTCCTCGCTTACCTCGTCTACGTCGGAGAAGCCGTCGCGCAGAACTCTCCCCGGCAGGCGCTCGCGGGCTATCTCGTCCTCGGGGCCTTCGTCGCCTCCTACCTCGCCGTCCTCTTCCTGAGCCCAGGTCCGACCTGGCTCCCGTCCGAGCCTTCCTGGCGGTTCTGGGCTCCTTACATGCTGCTCGTCGCCGCGTTCATTGCCGAGGTGCCCTTCGCACATGCCCCTGCGTTCGTCATGTGCCTGTACATCACGGCGATCGGCGTGGCGCGCATCGGTGTCCGAGCCGCGCCCGCAGTCGTGGCGATGGCCATCGCCTCGCTCGTCGTGCCGGTCGCGGTCTCCTCCTGGCACGACAGCCTGGCAGCGGCCTTCGACAACGTCGCCCCGCTCGCCGTCCCCGTCGTCGCCATCGTCACCTACGCCGTTGTGCGAGTGCACCGCACCAACATCGCCCTCGCCGAGGCCCGCGCCGAGATCGCGCGGCTGGCAGCCGACAACGAGCGCTCGCGTATCGCCCGCGACCTGCACGACCTGCTCGGGCACTCGCTCACCACGATCACCCTCAAGGCCAGTCTCGCCCGTCGCCTGAGCGACGCCGACCCGAAGCGGGCGGCGGCCGAGATCGGTGCCGTCGAGGACCTCTCCCGCCAGGCGCTCTCCGAGGTGCGCTCGGCCGTGTCGAGCTACCGCGACGTCACCCTCGTAGGCGAGCTCGCCCAGGGAAAGGAGCTGCTCCGCGCCTCAGGGGTGACCGCAGACCTCCCGACGGCGACGGACGTCGTCGATGTTGCGCACCAGGAGCTGTTCGGGTGGGTCGTGCGGGAAGGCCTCACGAACGTGGCACGCCATGCGCATGCGACGAGGTGCTCGGTGAGGCTGTCGGCGTCGGAGATCGAGATTCGTGACGACGGCATCGGCGTACCAGCAGCCGACGGAAACGGCCTCGCTGGGCTGAAAGAGCGCGTTGGCGCGGCGGGGGGTACCGTCGAGGCGGGCCCGCTGCGCCCGCACGGTTGGCGGCTACGCGTCGTGATCGACCCGGCACTCGCCACTTCGCCATGACGACCCGCCTGCTCCTCGCCGACGACCAGGAGCTCGTGCGGAGTGCGCTGTGTGCCCTGCTCGAACTGCAGCCGGACTTCGAGGTCGTTGCCTCGGTCGGCCGGGGGGACGAGGTCGTCGACGCCGCAATGGCGCATCAGGCAGACGTCGCCCTGCTCGACATCGAGATGCCTGGTGTCGACGGCCTGGCGGCAGCTGGAGCGCTTTCGACGCAGTATCCCGATTGTCGCGTCATCATGCTCACTACGTTCGGCCGCGCCGGCTACTTGCGGCGGGCGATGGGGGCCGGCGCCGTCGGCTTCGTCGTGAAGGACGCTCCTCCCGAGGTCCTGGCCGACGCCATCCGACGCGTCATGCAAGGAGAGCGCGTCGTTGACCAGGCGCTTGCAGCCCTTGCTCTCGCCGCAGGTGACTCGCCCCTCACCGCTCGCGAGCGGGATGTGCTCGCCGTCGCGCGTTCGGGAGCAAGCGTGGCCGAGATCGCGGCGAAGCTCTTCATCTCCGAAGGGACTGTCCGGAATTACCTCTCGACCGCTATCGCCAAGACTGCAGC
>JAJYXS010000040.1 GCA_021801615.1 Actinomycetes bacterium | reverse complement strand
GCGCGGGCGATCGCGGCCGCAGTGCTGCGCCAGGCCGGATTCCCTGCGGCCCTCGCTGCCCAGTTGCTGTCCGAGGTCGTCGCTGACGGGAGCGGCTCGAGGCCGATCCTGGAGACGATCTTCGCGACGCTGCCGGCCCCGCCGCCCCTGCCCAAGGGGCCGGGCGGTCTCGTCGCGCTGGTCGGCCATGGCCCGGTGCTCCGCGCGGTCGCCACGTCGCTGTGCGACGCCGTCGGGTGCCCGGTCGACGAGATCGCTGCGCTCTCCACGACGTCGGCCGGCTGCTGGGCGACGCTCGGGCACAGGGCGCGCACCCCGAGCAAGGCCGCCGCCCTCGCGGTCGGCTGGCGCCGAGCGCACTGCGCGCTGGCAGCCGTCGCTGCCGCCCCGATCGGATCTGATCAGGCATGGACCAAGGACGTCCTCGTCGCGCTCCGACCTTCCTGCGCCTGGGCGATCGTGCCGGCCACCGTGAAGACTTCCGACCTCCGGCGCTTCCTCGACGCGATCGGGGGGGCGGACGCGCTCGTGGTCGTCGACGCCGAGTCGACGACGACGCCGTGCGAGCTGATCGAGCTCGGTGTGCCGGTCGCCCGCTTCGACAGAGACGAGGCGACTCCCGCGCGCTGGGCGCGCCTCGTCTCCGCGTCGGTGGCCCGGATCTGAGGCGGCGGGGGTCGATCGATGGGGGTGCGGCGACCGGAGCTGGTGCTGGCGGCAGCGATCGTCGTGTCGCTGCCAATGCTCTACTCCTTCGGCACCGGAGGGCTCGGTGCGACGGCCGCCGTCGTGCGCTTCGCGGTGGCGCTCCTGGTCTGCTGGGCAGGCGTGGCCGTGATCGAGCGCATCTACGACAAGTACTCGAACGACGCCCGCAGGGCGGAGATCCGCAGAGCCGTCGAACAGGCGCGCGCACGGATCTCGGACCCCAGCTTGCTGCGAGACCCCGGGGAAGCCCGAGCACACGGAGACCCGAGAGCACACGAAGACCCGCGAGCACACGAAGACCCGCTCGCGCCGAGCTCCCGCCGAGGCGAGGGCCCGGCGTGACGTCATGCGCTCGACGTGGCCAGCCGAAGCGCCGCGAGATCGCCGGCAGCCGCGGCCCGGTTCTCCTCGACCACTTGGTCCCAGATCTCCTTGCGGTAGACGCGCCGACCCGGCGCGTCGATGCCGATGCGCACGTAGCTGCCCACCTGGCGGATGACGGTGACGACGAGGCCCGTGCCGATCGTGGGCCCCTCCAAGGCGAGCGACGGGTTGCCTCTCGCGAGCGACGACACCCTCACCGAGAGCTCGGCTCCGAAGTCGATCGACTGGCCGACCTTGCGGTGGAGGGCAAAGGTCGTCCGGCAGTCGTGCGAGGGATGCCCAAGCGGCGCGACCTCGACGTACGCCCGCTCCTCTTCCACACGCACCGTCAGGGGCGCCGCGATCTCGAGGCGCACGTCGCTCGCGGACGCGGCGGCCGGTGAAAGTCGGACAGACGAGGTAATCCCCGGAACGGTGACGCCGAGCCACACCTTGTGGCCTTCGGTGGAGAGCAGGCTCAGGTCGATGCCGTGCTCGATGATGATCGACTCACCTGGACGCCGGTTCAGTACGAGCATGCCCCGTCCTTTCTCTTCTCTCTTCGCTACGAGTGCGGCCTCGCCGGCACCCGTGGGACGCGGGAAGCATCGCTGCCGGTGAAGCGCCGTGCGCTGCCTGCGTCCACGGGCACGCGCAGCCCGTAGCCGCTCTCCTCGAGCACGACCTGGGCGGCGGCACCGCTGCGCGGGTTCACCACGATCGGGGCCAGGAGGTTCGCGACCGGCGTCGGCACGTCGTTGGTCGAGACGATGACGAGGACGATCGCGTCCGTTGGATCGAGCCTTGCCGTGCCGGTCGCGCCGAGTGCTCTCGCGAAGTCCGGCCACACCTCCGGCGCGCGTGGCGCCTCCAGGTCGGCGCCGGCCGCGGGCTCGGCCTCGGTGCCCCCGCCCAGACCGAGCTCTGCGAGCTCCTCGGGCGGGATCTCGATCTCGTAATCGGGGAAGAGCAGTTTCGGCGGCACGACGACGAAGCGCAGGTCCTCCTCGTCGAGCGACACGATGCTCGCGAAGGGCGCGTACCCCTCTGGCAGCGGACGGAGCGCGTAGCGACGCGAGTTCGGGAGCCCCAGCAGCGGCTCGACGAAGTGCAGCACCGGCTCTTGCTCGTCCCGGGGGGCGGGAGCCGGCTTGGCGGGGGTCCGGGGGACGGGAGCCGGCTTGGCGGGCAGCGGCCGGTCGAACGCGGGTGCGCCGGTGGTCATCTTCGGACCTCCTTTGCTGGCGGCTGGCCTTCTTTGCGGCCGGCCTTCTCGGCGGCTTTGTCCCATGGGGTCCAAGGGGACCTCAGAGGTACTGGGCGAGCGAGTCGGCGGAGACCTTGGAGATCACCGTGGCCGGCGATCGCGCTGCGAAGCGCGGCGGCCGTGACGAGCGGCCGAGAGGATCGGCCACCCGGTCGACCGCAGGCAGGTGACCGGGCCCAGCGTGACGCGCCGGGCGCGCCGCGCTGCCCTGTGTCCCAGACTCCCATCCCCGTTTCCCCAGATCTACCTCGGGTCGGCCGGAGCGGCCGGCACCGACCGAGCTACAGCTGTTCTGCAATTATGCTACCGCGAGGGTGTAGCTGATTGCAACTGGTCGTCGTGGGTGAAGCGCACGAGCCCGCGCCACCGCCCGGCGGGGCCCACCTGGGCACCGTGACGCCCGGCGGGGCCCACCTGGGCACCGCGACGCCCGGCGGGGCCCCGCGGTCGCCCGATTCGGCCCCGAGACTCCCGGCGGGGCTCGCCGAGGCCTGGGCGAGACCCTCGCTCGACCTCGGCCAGAGCTAGGCCCGCGCGGACCGGGCGAGCCGCTTGGCGACGAGCGCGAGCCGCTCGGTGGGCTGGACCACCGCGACGCGCACGTGGCCTGCGCCCTCAGGGCCGTACAGGTCGCCAGGGCTGACGAGCAGTCCAGCCACTCTCGCGAGCTCCTCGGCCAGCGCCCAGCCGTCCGCCCAGCGCGCCGGCACCGCGGGCCAGAGGTAGAAGCTCCCTTCGGGCAAGCGAGTCGGGCAGCCCGCGTCGGTCAGCGCGCGCGCCAGGAGCTCGAGCCGCTCCCGATAGCGCGCCCGCTGCGCGTCCACGTGCCCGTCGTCGCACCACGCGGCCGCCGCTGCGGCCTGCACGGGGCCGGGCACCATGAGGCCGGCGTGCTGGCGCACTTCGCGCAGGTAGCCCACGAGCCCGCCGTCCCCCGCGAAGAACCCCGCCCGGATCCCGGCGAGGTTCGAGCGCTTGGACACCGAGTGCACTGCGACCACTCCCTCGGCCCCCGTCTCGAGGATCGTGCGCGGCCGTCCCTCCCAGGTGTACTCCACGTAGCACTCGTCGGAGAACACCGGCACGCCGTGGCGCCGGCCCCATGCGGCTGCGGCGCCGAGGTCCGTCAGCTCGCCCGACGGGTTGCCGGGGGAGTTCACCCACAAAAGGAGCGCCCGCTGGATATCCGAGGGGTCCACTGCGTCCAGGTCGAGGCCACCTCCGCCGGTGCGGGCCAAAGGCACCGGCACGGCCCGGCAACCAGCGAGCTGCGCTCCCATCGCGTACGAGGGGTACGACACGGACGGGTACAGCACCGTGTCGCGCGACGGGTCGCGCAGGCGCAAGTACTGGGGCGTCGAGACCACCATCTCCTTCGTGCCCACGCACGCAGCGAGCTCGGACACCTCGACGTCCACCCCGAAGGTGCGGCCAACGTACTCCACGGCGGCCTGACGGAACGCGGCGCTTCCCGCCGAGGACGGGTACCCGCGCTCGGCTCCGGAGGACGCGAGGGCCCGGACCGCCTCGGGGGGAGGAGGGTCGCAGGGCGTCCCGATCGAGCAGTCCACGATCCCTCCGGGCAGCGCGTCGGCCAGCGCGTGCAGCCTCGAGAGGCGCTCGTAGGGGTAGGGAGGCGGACGGAAGCCGCCGGCCCCGTGGCCACGCGCTTCGACCGGCACGCTCACGACCCGCACACGACGAACTCGGCGAAGCGTGCTCGCCCCGCCTCGTCCAGCACGACATGCACGTGCGCCCCCTCCGCGCCGTCCTCCTGCTCGACCACCTCCCCTTCGCGGTGGACTGCGGCGAGCACGTCCCCGCGCGCCCAGGGGATGGCCAGCTCGACCACCCTGTCGGCAAGCCGCAGGCGGTCCCCGATCGCACGCAGCAGCTCCCCGATCCCCTCCCCCGTGACCGCCGAGATGCACACGGCACCCCCGGTCTCGGCGGCGAGCAGCGCGGCCTTGGGACTGCGGTCCGCCTTGTTCACCACGAGCAGCTCCGGCACCTCGCTCGCCCCGATCTCCTCGAGCACCGCGCGGACCGCCGCGACCTGCGCCTCGGGGTCGGCCGCGGCCCCATCCACCACGTGCACGAGGAGATCCGCGTACCGGACCGAGTCGAGCGTGGAGCGGAACGCCTCGACGAGCTCGTGGGGAAGCTTCCGGACGAAGCCGACGGTGTCGGTCACGAGCACGGTCTCGCCTCCTGGCAGCGAGAGCTGGCGCGTCCGGGGGTCCAGGGTGACGAAGAGCCTGTCGGCGGCCGGCACGCCGGCGTCGGTCAGCCGGTTCAGCAGGGTCGACTTTCCGGCGTTCGTGTAGCCGACGAGCCCCACCTCGCGCAGACGGCCACGGCTTCGCGCGCGACGCTGCAGCCGGCGGGTCCTGTCCACCTCGCGCAGGTCCGCTTCGAGCCGTTGCATGCGCCGGACCAGCCGTCGGCGATCCACCTCGAGCTGGGTCTCGCCGGGGCCGCGCGTCCCGATGCCGCCGGCCTGCTGGCTGAGCTCGTGCCCGCGCCCGCGCAGCCTCGGCAGCCGGTAACGCAGCAGGGCGAGCTCGACCTGCGCCTTCCCTTCGGGGCTCCGCGCGTTCTGGGCGAAGATGTCGAGGATCACCGCCGTTCGGTCGATCGCGGTGCGGCCGAGCAGCCTTTCCAGGTTGCGCTGCTGGGCGGGCGACAGCTCGTCGTCGAACACGACGGTGTCCGCGTCGACCTGCTCGGCGAGCTCTGCGAGCTCGCGGGCTTTGCCCCGTCCGACGAACGTGGCAGCGTCCGGACGCGTCCGCCGCTGGATCGTCCGCGCGACGACGTCGGCGCCGGCGGTGTCGACGAGCTGCGCCAGCTCTTCGAGGTTGACCTCCACCTCCTCGGGATCGGTGCCCGCCAGCGCGACCCCCACGAGCACGATGCGCTCGCGGAACTCTCGCGTGATGAGCGTGCGCGGGAACTGCGTCGTCATCCTGCCTCGTCACGGAGCCCGCCGACCTCGAGCAGGTGCGCGTCGACCTCCACGTCGGCGATCTTGCGCACTGGACCGCCCAGCTCGACCTCCTCGCCGAGACGGACCTCGAGGCGCCCGCCGGGGTTGTCGACCGTGACCACGTCCCCGACCATGCGAAAGGCGCGCCCCACGGCCGCCGCCGCGCAGCTGCCGGTGCCGCAAGCCAGGGTCTCGCCGACCCCGCGCTCAAAGACCCGCAGCTCGAGGTCGGCTCCGTGACGTCCGGGACGGACGATCTCCAGGTTCACCTGGCTGCCCACGACCTGCGTCGCGGCGACGCCGAGCGAACCGAGGTCGACTTCGTCGAGCTGCACGTCCCCGATGACGACGAGGTGAGGGTTGCCCACGTCAGCGAGCCTCGCTCTCGTGCCGGGCAGCGGGCTCGCCACCTCAGAGCCGAGCCGCACCGGTCCCATGTCCACGCGCGCCCAGGCGGTTCCGTCGGTCGCGGCCTCGTAGGACACGGTGCGAAGGCCTGCGGCGGTGCTGACGCGCGTGAGGCGAGCCGGCGCGACGCCTGCGACGACGGCGGCGTGAACGAGGCAGCGGATGCCGTTGCCGCTCATCTCCGCCGAGGTCCCGTCGGCGTTGTAGAGCACCATCTCGAGGTCCGCGCCCGGTCCCCCCGGACGCCCGAGGATCAGCCCGTCGGCCCCCACGCCACGTCGGCGGTCACACAGCGCGCGCACCTGGGCCGGCGTCAAGCCCGCGGGCACGGCGCGGCCGTCTGCACCGTCGTCGGCACCGGTCGGCTCGAGGACCACGAGAAAGTCGTTGCCAGCGGCTTCCAGCTTCACCATCGACAGCTTCACCGTCGACAGCTTCACCATCGGAAGGGCGCCCCGCCGATCCGGCGCGTCTGCACCGGGGAGCGGCGGGGATCCTGCGACACGGGTCATCGCGACCAGTCTCGCAGCCGCGCACGCTCGTCGGCGCGCCCGACAGCCTCGGCGAGCCGGTCCGCCCGGGGCGTCGCGCAGGACTCGAGCGTCGCGGCGAGCGTCGCAACCGGGTCCTCGTCCGCTTCGAGCCAGCGAATGCGCGGGTCGCGCCGGAACCAGGACCACTGCCTGCGAGCGAACGCGCGCGTGCGCCGGAGGGCCTCCTCGAGGCACGCTTCCAGGGGCGCGCCCTCCTCCACGTGGGCGAGCAGCTCCTTGTAGCCGAGCGCCTGGCGCGCCGTGCGCGAAAGTCCTCCGGGGCGGGCCGCGAGCCGTCGGACCTCCTCTACGAGCCCCTCGTCCAGGAAACGGGCGAAGCGCTCCTCGATCCTGCGGTCGACCACCTCCGGCAGGAACGGGAGACCCAGGATCGTGACATCGGTCGCCGGGTACGTGGTCAGTCCAGGACCGTACGAGGAGAAGGGCCGGCCTGAGCCCAGGGTGACCTCGAGCGCACGCACCACACGGCGACGGTTCGAATCGGTGGTGCGCGAGGCGGCGACCGGGTCGAGCGCCGCGAGACGCGCGTGGAGCGCCCGCACGCCTCCGGGCAGGTCGGCCTCGCGCTCGAGCGCGGCGGCCACCTCGGGGTAGCGCCCCGGGACCTCGAGGCGGTCGACCACCGCCCGCAGGTACAGGCCCGTGCCACCGACGAGGAGCGCGCGCCGGCCCCTGCGCGCGATGTCCTCCAGCGCCGCCAACGCGCTGGCCTGGAACTCGCGGACGGTGAACTCCGCTGTCGGGTCCACGAGGTCGAGCAGGTGGTGAGGCACCGCTGCGCGATCGCAGCCGGACGGCTTTCCCGTGCCGATGTCCATGCCTCGGTAGACGGTCATGGAGTCGACGCACACCAGCTCGACGTCGCCGAGGCGGCGCGCCACCTCCATGGCGACCGAGGACTTGCCCGACGCGGTGGTCCCGACCAGCGCGACGACGCAGCGCGTCACCCGACGCTGACCGGGATGCGCCTGCGGTGGGCGGGCGCGACCGTCAGCCGCAGGAGGGTCCCGACGAGGTGGTGCGGCGCCGCGCCCGTCACCTCCACCTCGCAGAACGCGCCGGGCGCGGGTACGCAGCCCTCCCGCGCCGCGAAGTGCACCAGCTTCCCCTGGCGGGTGCGGCCCGACAGCATGGCAGGGTCGCGGCGGCTCGGGCCCTCCACGAGCACCTCCTCGGTCCGGCCGACGCGCGCCTGGTTGCGCCGGAGCGCCGAGCGCTCGACGACCCTGCGCAGCCGCTCGAAACGGTCAGCGACGACATCGGGAGCCACGAAGGCGTCGTGCATCGCTGCAGCCCGGGTCCCGGGCCTCGGCGAGAAGATGAACGTGTACGCGGTGTCGAACTCCGCCTCGGCGACCACCGAGAGCGTGTCGGCGAAATCGTCCTCGGTCTCGCCAGGGAACCCGACGATGAGGTCGGTCGAGACCGCCAGGTCCTCCACCGCGGCGCGGGCCGCGGCGAGCCGGGAGAGGTAGCGCGAGGCCGTGTAGCCCCGCCGCATCGCGGCGAGGACCCTGTCGCTTCCGGACTGAAGTGGGAGGTGGAGCTGCTCACAGACCGCGTCGACCTCGGCCATCGCGGCGATCGTCTCGGGGCGGAGGTCCTTTGGGTGAGGGCTCGTGAAGCGCACCCTGCGCACCCCCTGCACCGCGCCCACCTGCCGGAGCAGCTCGGCGAAGAGCGGCCGTCGTCGCGTGAGGTCCCGCCCGTAGGAGTTCACGTTCTGGCCGAGCAGGGTGACCTCCACGACGCCGCGGCGCGCGAGCGTGCGAACCTCCTCGACGACCTCGGCGACGGGGCGGCTCACCTCGGGCCCGCGCACCGCGGGCACGATGCAGAAGGCGCACGAGTTGTCGCAGCCGGTCTGGATCGTGACCCACGCCGCGTACGGCAGCTCGCGCACCGCCGAGAGCGCGGGCGCGTGGTCGACGAGGGAAGGGTCCGGAGCGTCCAGCACCTCGACCACGGGGCCCTCTTTCGCCGAGCGCCGCAGGAGCTCGGGCGCGTGGGCGAGGTTGTGGGTCCCGAAGACGACGTCGACGTGGGGCGCCCTCTCCAAGACGAGGTCGCGGTCCTTCTGGGCGAGGCAGCCGCCGACCGCGATCTGCAGGTCCGGCCGCCGCCGGCGCAGCGTCTTGAGCTGGCCGAGCTGGCCGTAGAGCCTGTTGTCCGCGTGCTCGCGGATGCAGCAGGTGTTGAAGACGACGAGATCAGCGTCTTCGATCCCTTCGGCGGGCTCCATGCCCTCGGCGACGAGGAGCCCCGCGAGCCGCTCGGAGTCGTGCTCGTTCATCTGGCACCCGAAGGTACGGACGAGGAACTTCCGGCTCACCGCACGAGTCTAAGCCGGGGCCCTTGGCCTCTCGCCACGCGAGGGCAGCTCGGCGCGCGCTCCGACGACGAGCCCCTCCAGGTCGGCGTGAAGCTGGAAGACCCTGCCTTCGAGGCCCGAGTCCATCAGCCCCTGCCGCCCGGCAGCGGCCACGGCCTCGGCGTCGGTCCGTTCGCAGATCCCCAGAAGCGTCGGCCCCGCCCCGGACCAGCACGCCGCCCGTGCGCCGCCGTCCTCGAGCGCGGCGAGGAGCCTCGGCGCCTCCGGGAAGAGCGGGGTCCGCGGCCCTTGGTGGAGCCGGTCCCCGGTCGCCGCGGGCACGAGCCTGCGCCTGTCGCCGAGCCCCTCGAGCAGGAGCGCGAGCCGGCCGAGGTTGAAGACCGCGTCCGCGCGCGCGACGCTCTCGGGGAGCACGGCGCGCGCCCGTGCCGTCTCGAGCGTCCGATCGGGCACGACCGCGACGAACGCGAGACCCGCGTCGAGCGGCAGCTTCGACACCCGCCAGCCGTTGCCGAGCGCGTTCACGCCAACGAGCCCCCCCGAGAAGGCGGCGGCCGCGTTGTCCGCGTGACCGTCCACGCGTGCGGCGACCGCGAGCGGGTCGTCCGCACCGGCGGCCGCGGCCGCGGCCAGCGCGATCGCCGCGGACGAGCCGAGCCCTCGGGCGACGGGCACCTCCGAGCGGACGCTGATCGCGAGCCGGTCGTGCCCGCACACCGCGGCGGCCACTCGCGCGGCGAGATGGGAGGCGTCCGCCGGCAGGTCCGCCCCCTCGCCGGCGCTCGTCACGCGCAGCCGGTCGGCCGGCTCGACCTCGACCTCCACGTACAGGTCGAGCGCGACCGCGAGCACGTCGAGACCGGGTCCGAGGTTGGCCGAGGAGGCCGGGGCGCGGGCGCGCACGAGACGAACCTCAGGGCACGTTCGCCGCGAGCTGCACGGGCACCGACACCCGCTGGTCCGCGAACCTGAACGCGGCCGTGCCGATCACGGTCCCCTTCTCGGTCCCCGGCCGCGGCGCACGGACGTCGACGGCCACGTGGACGTGGGCGACCCCGACTGCGAGCACGCTCGCCGGGGCGGCCGTCGTCACCGGGACGGTCCGCGCTCCGGTCTCGACCTCCGCCACGACCGTTCCCTTCGCGGCCACCAACGTCGCTCGGACCCGCGCCGACGCGGCTCTCGCGATCGCCAGCGCGTCTTTGCCCGCGACCTCGAGCACTGTCGGGCCCTGCTGGGACGTGACGGCTGCGAGCGAGAGGAGGGTGCGGCCAGCGACCGACACGCGGTAGGCGAGCACGTCGCCACCGCCCGCGGCCCCGGTAAACCCTGACTTGACCCCCACCACGCCTGTCGTGCCGACCAGCGGCGTGTAGGACTCGACGGTCCCGGCCAGCGGGAGCCGGGCCGAGGGCATCGCCACGATCTGGGCGAAGACGGGGTTGGCCATCGCTGCCGCCGCGACGCGCAGCAGGTCCGCGGCGGTCGACCTGGACGACGCCGAGAACCCGCTCGAGTCGGCGAAATGCGTCCGACGCATGCCGAGGGCCGAAGCGGCGGCGTTCATCTTCGCCACGAAGGCCCCGAGGCTGCCCGCGTCCCAGCACGCGAGCGCGTACGCCACGTCGTTCGCCGAGTGGACGAGCAGTGCTTCGAGCATCTGGTGCTCCGTGAGCACCTCGCCTGCCTGGAGGACGACGTTGGCCTGGTCGGTGACCGTGTCGATCCCGAATTGCGCCGCGTCCGCTCTGGTCATCGTCACACGGGGGCCCTGCTCGCCGAGGGCCAGCGGATGGTCCCGCAGCACCACGTAGGCCGTCATGATCTTGGTCATGCTCGCGACGGGGACGGAGCGCTCCGTGCCCGACTGCGCCCGGAAGCCAACGGCGGGGATGTCCACCGCGGCCTGACCGGTCACGGGCCACGGGAGCTTGGGCAGAGTGGCCGCACCCGAAGCAGCCCCGGCGACCGTCACCCGCGCCAGCGTCACGCGGACCTTTGCCCTCGCGGACGCGCCCACGCCGCGACCCGACCCGACGAGGGACGCGAGAAGCAGGCCGAGCAGGCTGAGCCCGGCCAGCGTGCGAAGGAGACGGCGGCGGCGGCGCACTGCCCTTCGGCGCGACGCGGAGCTACGCCGGCGCGCGTCGGACGTCGCCACCGGGCGCGACGGGCCCGTGGCGACTCGCGAGCCCCATCCGGCGGGCTGCGACCCCCACGGCTCCACCCGAGGGTCACGTACCACCCTCGGACCTCGCGGCCGGGTCGAGATCACGACTCGTCAGGTCCACGAGGCCGGGCGTCCAGTTCCTCTGGCGTCATGAGGACGGCCCGTGCCTTGGAACCCTCAGAAGGTCCGACGACGCCGCGACGCTCGAGGAGGTCCATGAGACGGCCGGCGCGTGCGAAGCCGACGCGCAGCTTGCGCTGGATCATCGAGGTCGAGCCCAGCTGGCTGCGGACGACCAGCTCCAGCGCCGTCTCGAGCAGCTCGTCGTCGTCCCCCCCCACCGCCGCGCCCGAGGGCAGGTCGTCGGCTCCTTGGAAGGCGACGACCGGCTCGGCCACACGTCCCTGGCGGCGCCAGTGGGCGACCACCGCGCGTACCTCCGCCTCGGACACCCATGGGGCTTGCAGGCGCCGCGGGACGCTGGAGGAGGCCGTCAGCAGCAGCATGTCGCCCTTGCCGACCAGCCGCTCGGCTCCCGGTTGGTCCAAGATGACCCGGCTGTCGGCGAGCGAGGAGACCGAGAACGCCATGCGGCTCGGGACGTTCGCCTTGATCAGGCCCGTGATGACGTCCACCGAGGGTCGCTGGGTGGCGAGCACGAGATGGATGCCCACGGCCCTCGCCATCTGGGCGATGCGGCACACCGACTCCTCGACGTCGCGTGCGGCGACCATCATGAGGTCGTTCAGCTCGTCGACCACGACGAGCACGAACGGCAGCCGTTCGGGAACGGCCTCGCCAGCAGCCGCCTCACCGCCTCCGGCCTCGCCGGCAGCCGCCTCACCGCCTCCGGCCTCGCCGGCAGCCGCCTCACCGCCTCCGGCCTCGCCAGCAGCCGCCTCACCGCCTCCGGGCTTCCCCGGCGCGGCCCGAGCCGCGACCGAAGCGCCGCACGACGGGCCGAGCTCTCCCCGATCGAGCGCGTCGTGATAGCCGGTGATGTCGCGCATCCCGTGCTCGGCAAGGACGTCGTAGCGGCGCTCCATCTCCTTCACCGCCCAGCTCAACGCGTTCGCGGCCTTCTTCGGGTCGACGACCACCGGGGTGAGCAGGTGCGGGAGCCCGTTGTACTGGCCGAGCTCCACTCGCTTGGGGTCGACGAGGATGAGACGGACCTCGTCGGGGGTGGCCCGCATCAGCACCGAGGTGATGAGCGAGTTGATGCACGAAGACTTGCCCGCGCCCGTCGCGCCGGAGATGAGCACGTGGGGCATGTCGGCGAGGTTGACCATCACCGGTCGCCCGGCGATGTCCCGCCCGAGCGCGACCTCCAACGGGTGGCCCGCCCGCGCGGCGGCCGAGGAGGCCAGGATGTCTCCGAGCGCGACGAGCTGGCGCTGGCGGTTCGGCACCTCCACGCCGATGGCGGACTTCCCGGGGATGGGGGCAAGGATGCGGACGTCTGGCGACGCCATCGCGTACGCGATGTCCCGGTGGAGGCTGGTCACGCGCGCGACCTTCACCCCCGTCCCGAGCTCGAGCTCGTAGCGGGTCACCGTCGGACCGATCGTCCGGCCGACGAGACGCGTGTCGACCCCGTGCGCGGCGAGCGCTGCCACGAGCGTGACCCCTGCCTGCTCGATCAGCCGCTCGTCGAGCCGCTGCTCCTTCGAGCGCGCGAGGAGACGGAGCGGCGGCAAGCGCCACTCTGCGCCGGAAGGCGCCGTCCGGAGGCCGCTGCCGGCCAGCGGGTCTCCGCCGTCGCGTTCGGTCCTCTCCTCGGAGCCGGCCGCGGCGAGGACGGGAGGACCGGGAACAGGGACGCCAGCGTCCTGGTCGCGCGCCGCCTCGCCGCTTGCGCCCTCGCGCCGCGTCGCGCGTGCAGCGACGGCCTCAGCACCGGCCCCCTCGCCGACGCGCGCTCCGGCACCGACGTGTGCCCCGGCGCCGACGGCTGTGGCGTCGCCCAGGCCCCCGAGGCCGTCGAGCCCTCGAGCGCCTTCCCCGGAGGCACTCGAGGGCCCCATCGGCTCGATCGGCGGATCCACCCCGAGGTCGAGCACGCGCGGCGGCCGGTCGGCCGCCCTCCAGAGCGCTGCGCCCGCCACGGAGAACGGCCGTCCCAGGTTCTTCAGCTTCCCGCCGGTCGCGAGCATGCCGCCCACCACGCCGATCGCGAGGAGCAGGACCACGGCACCTGCCGTCCCGAGCCCGTAGACGAGCGTGCGGCCGGCCAGGACCCCGAGGACGCCGCCGGCGCCGCTCAGCGCGGCTCGTGACGCCGAGAGCGAGGGCGTCCCCCCGGCGATCTCGGACAGCCCCGACACGGCGACCAGGGCGACGGCCGCTCCGCTACCCGCCCGCCCAGAGAGCACGCGCCGGCGCCCGGAGACCACCGCAGCCCCGGCCCCGACGGCGGAGGGCGGCAGCACGAACCGCGCCCACCCCAGCCCCAGCCCGAGCCCGACGTCCACGGCATGGCCCACGTCGCCGGCGCCGTCGCCGTAGAGGGCGAGGGCGAGCAGGACGCCGACGGTGAGGAGACCGATCGCCCAGAGGTCGGCAGCGTGGTCGCTCAACGCCCGGCCTGCGCCCGAGCCCCGAGGAGCGGCGCCGCGCGCGCCGCGCGCCGGTGCCCGTCCCGGAGCGCGCCGCCTCCCGGCGCGCGCCTTCGCCTCGCGGTCCGCTGAGGACCCGGTGCGGGCTCGACCCGAGGGCGCTCTGCGATTCGTGGCCACCACAGTGGCAACGAGGCTACTGCCGCCGAGGCGTGGATCGAAGGAAGCGACCGAGCGGTGAGCCTCCTGCAGCAGCGGTCCCGGGCAACCCGCCCTGCGCGTCCGGTGGATCAGACCGCGATCACGACGGGGACGATCATCGGACGCCGCCGCGTCCGCTCGTTCACGAGGCGCCCGAGCGCCCGCCGTGCGTGGCGAGTGAGCACCTCCACGTCGTGCGCACCCTCGCGCATCGCGTCCGCCAGCGCCTCTGCGACGGCGTTCGACGCGTCGCCGAGCAGGTCCTCCGCCTCTGGCGCGTGCACCCAACCCTTCGTCTCGATCTGGGGCGCGCCGGTGAGGGCCTTGCGCTGAAGGTCCACGGTCGCCACCACCATCACGACCCCCTCCTCTGCGAGCTGGCGCCGGTCGCGCAGGACCCCATGACCGACGTCGCCGACCGTCCCGTCGACGTACAGATAGCCGGCGGGGACCGTGCCGTCGCGCCTCAACCCCGTCTCGTCGAGGCGCACGGCGTCGCCGTCCTCGCACAAGAGGACCTGGTCGGCAGCGACGCCCATCCGGCGGGCCAGCTCGGCATGGTGGACGAGGTGGCGATACTCGCCGTGGACGGGGACGAAGGCCCTCGGCTTCGCCACCGCGAGCAGCGTGCGCAGCTCGCCCTGGCGGGCATGGCCGCTCACGTGCACGGAGTCGGTGCCGGTGTGCACGACCTGCGCGCCACGCCGGTGGAGCTCATCGATCACGCGCCCGACCGACCACTCGTTGCCTGGGATCGGATGCGCGCTGATCACGACGACGTCGCCGTCGGCGACCTGGAACCACTTGTTGTCCCCGGTCGCCATGAGCGAGAGCGCCGACATCGGCTCCCCCTGCGAGCCGGTCGAGATCACGCACACGTCCCCGGGAGGCAACCGGTCGACGTCCTCGATCTCGACGAGGGTCCCAGACGGCACGGCGAGGAGGCCGAGGCGCTGGGCGAGGTCGACGTTCTTCGCCATCGACCTTCCGAGGGTGGCGACCTTGCGTCCCGAGGCGACCGCGGCGTCGATCACCTGCTGGACGCGATGGATGTGGCTCGCGAAGCACGCGACCACCATGCGCCGTCCGGCGCTCGCAGCGAAGACCCGCGCCATGGTCACACCGACGGTGCTCTCGGAGGGAGTGAACCCCGGCTCCTCGGCGTTCGTCGAGTCCGACAGCAGGAGCGCGACCCCCTCGCCGGAGGCGATGGCGCCGATCCGAGCGAGGTCCGTGAGCCGCCCGTCGACGGGCTCGAGGTCGATCTTGAAGTCCCCGGAGTGCAGGACCACCCCTCGAGGGGTGTGGAACGCGAGGGCGAAGCTGCACGGCACCGAGTGGGTCACCGGGATGAACTCCACCTCGCAGGGCCCGATGACCCTCCGCTCGCCGTCGCCCACGGCGATGTAGCGCGTCCGGCGACCGGCACCCGCCTCCTCGATGCGGGTGCGCGCGAGGCCGAGGGAGATCTCCGAGCCATAGACCGGCACGTCGAGGTCTCGCAGCAGGTAGGCCAGCCCCCCGGTGTGGTCCTCGTGCCCGTGCGTGAGCACGACGGCCTCCACCCGGTGCGCGTTCTCCCGCAGGTACGTGAAATCGGGGAGCACGAGGTCCACACCGGGCATGTCGGGGTCGGGGAACATCACGCCGCAGTCGAGGACCACGATGCGCCCGTCCACCTCGACGCACGCACAGTTGCGTCCGATCTCCCCGAGGCCGCCGAGGAAGACGACCCGCACGAAGGACCGCTCGGACACCGGCCTTGCCGGCGCGACGCTCAAGACGCCGCGGAGAGCGGAGCGGCGCCCAGGCGCGTGAGGATGCGCAACGTCTCGCCCTCCAGCTCCGGGGGCGCCTCGCCGAGCGGCAGGCGGCACTGGCCGACGCGCAACCCCAGCGCCCGGCAGGCCGCCTTCGCCGGTAGCGGGTTCGGGAACTGCTCGGTCGACTCGAAGTCGTAGGACTCGACGAGCCGCGCGTTCTCCGATCTGGCCGTCTCCAGGTCGCCGTTGCGCGCCGCATCGACCATGCGGTGCATCTCCGGCCCGGCCCAGTGCGCGCACACCGAGATCACGCCGACCGCGCCGACCGCTACGAGCGCGAGGGTGAGCGAGTCGTCGCCGCTGTAGACCTCGAAGGAGCTCGGCGCGTGGACGACCAGCCGTGCGGCGCCCGCCGGGTCGCCGGTCGCGTCCTTCACGCCGACCACGTTCCGCACCTCGTGGGCGAGGCGCAGCACGGTCGGCTGCGCGATCCGCCTGCCCGTGCGCGCGGGGATGTCGTAGAGCACCACCGGCAGCTCCGTCGCGGCGGCCACGGCGCTGAAGTGCGCGAACAGCCCGTCCTGAGACGGACGGCTGTAGTAGGGCGTCACGACGAGGACACCGTCGACGCCGCATTCGCCCGCCAACTTGGTCAGCTCGATCGAGTGGCGCGTGTCGTTGGTCCCGGTGCCCGCGAGCACCGGGACGGTGACCGCCGCGGACACGTTGCGCCACAGCTCGCGCAGCTCGTCGTCGGAGAGGACCGGTCCCTCTCCCGTGGTCCCTCCAAGGACGAGGCCGTCGCTGCCGTGGCCGGTCAGCCAGCGCGCGAGCTCGACGGCGGCGTCGACGTCCAGCGAGCCGTCGGGTCCGAACGGCGTCACCATCGCGGTGATCACCGCACCGAAGCGGGCTGGACGCATCTCCTGCACGCTACCAGCGCCCGGAGTCAAGCGAGGTTCCTCGCGGCGGGCGAGCCGTCGGCCTCGGCGTCGGCCTCCTGGGCGGCGTCGGCCAGGTCCTCGAAGCCGATGGCGCCCATCTCGGCGAACTTCTCCCGGAGCCAGCCTCCCGCTGCGTCGAGCAGCCCAAGCTTCTTCAGGTTCGGGACGATCTTCGAGAAGAGGAGCACCTGGAACTCGTCGCGTCCAGGCGCGCGGGACATCACCGTGACCACGTCCTCGGCGGGCACCTCGAGGCGCTCCCAGACCTCCTGCATCAGCATGCGATCCTTCATCCGCACCGCCGCTTCGAACGCGAACTCCTGGCGCTCGCGCAGCTCGGCGTCGGTGAGCTGCGCGTAGTGCTCCTGGAGGCTGAGCACGCCGAAGGCGACGTGGCGCGCCTCGTCGGCCATCACGTAGCGCAGAAGCTGCTTCAAGAGCGGCTCTTGGGTCATCGAATGGATGAAGCCGAAGGCCGCGAGCGCGAGTCCCTCGACCATGATCTGCATGCCGAGGTAGGTCATGTCCCACCGCCGGTCGCCGATGATGTCGTCGAGCAGCAGCCCGAGGTGCGCGTTGATCGGGTAGTGGCCCGACAGCTTCTCGTCGAGGTAGCGAGAGAAGACCTCGACGTGGCGCGCCTCGTCCATGACCTGGGTCGCGGCGTAGTACTTCGCGTCGATCCATGGCACCGTCTCGACGATCTTCGCGGTGCAAAGGAGCGCGCCCTGCTCCCCGTGCAGGAATTGCGAGAGCATCCAGTTCTGGTTCTCCATCCCGAGACGGAGCCACTCCTCGTCGCCCCAGCGCTCGAGCACGGTCCCCGCGACGTCCTGGGGCGACCACCGCAGCGAGCCGGGGCCCGCCATCTGGCTCAGCACGACGAGGCGCTCCTGATCGACGGCGGTCTCCCAGTCGAGGTCCGTGCGCGCGTTCCACTGCGCAGCCTTCGCCTTCTCGTAGAGCCGGTCGAGCCGGGGCCTCGCCCCCTTCTCGTAGTCCCACGTGAATTCCGCGGGGCACGGATCCTCCACGAGATGGCGCCCCCCTGGTTCCTCGTGCCCGACGGTCCCCAAGACCGCCGCGAGGTCGTGCACGTCCTCGCGGCCGACGAGCTCCAGGTTGGTCCGCTCGATCTCCATTGCCATGGCTCCCTTCGTCACCCCATGCCCACGCCATCCGCGCGGGCAGAGACGGCCCTGCAACCGGCATTGACGCGGCGCCTTCCAGCCGGCTGCCAGACCTCGTCGCGACCGGATGTCATCTCCCGGGCCGTCATATCCCGAGCAGCGCGTCCAGCCCGACGGTGAGACCCGGAAGGTCCCCGACACGACGTACCGCGAGCAGGACGCCGGGCATGAACGACCGGCGGTCGTAGGAGTCGTGGCGGATGGTGAGCGACTGGCCGAGCGCACCGAAGATCACCTCTTGGTGCGCGACCAGTCCGGGCAGCCGGACCGAGTGAACCCTCACGCCGCCGGGCCCCGCACCGCCACGTGCGCCGCCGAGGACGACCTCGGTCGTCGAGTCGACCAAGGCAGGCTCGCCAGCCTGCTCGCGTGCCGCTGCGATCCGCGCAGCCGTGCCCATCGCGGTCCCCGACGGCGCGTCCAGCTTGCGCTCATGGTGGAGCTCCACGATCTCGACGCCCTCCATGAACGGTGCCGCAAGCTCCGACAGGCGCATGAGCAGCACCGCGCCGGTCGCGAAGTTCGGCGCGACGACCGCGTTCGCCGGCTCGCCAGCAAAGACGCGCCGGAGCGCTTCGAGGTCCTCGCCACCGAGCCCCGTGGTGCCCACGACGGCGTGGATGCCGTGCTCGGCGAGCCACGGCAGCGTGCGACGCGCGGCCTCGGCCGTCGTGAAGTCCACGGCCACCTCCACGCCGGCGTCGAGGAGCACCTCGGGCCGGCTCGAGGTCGCCGGTGCCGCGCCTTGCCCGGCCGCCAAGGCCGCCTGCAGGCCGCCGGGCTCTGCGACGAGGTCCACCGCGGCGGCGAGCGTGAGGTCGTCGGCCTCCTGGACCGCCCGGCAGACCTCTCGCCCCATCCGGCCGGCGGCCCCCACGACGCCCACGCGGATCACCGCGGCCACGCTACCGGCTCGCGTCGCGCCGGGGGCGGAGCGGGCCCGGTCCTGTGGTCCACGCGGTCCACACCGGGCTGCCGCCGCCGACGGCGCCGACGCCTGCCCCTTGCGGCCATCGTGACGAAGAGCGCGACGAACCCTGCGACCCCGGCGAGCGACGCCGAGATCCCCGCCGTGAGCAGCCGCGGCCGGTACGAGAACCTGAGGGTCCAGGTGCCGGGCGGGACCGTCACCGCCTGGATGAGGCCATCAGGGCGCACGGTCAGCGGAACCACGCGCGGAGCGGTCGGCCTTCCCTTGGCGTGCGGCGTGGGGACCGGGGTGAGCGACGCGTGCCACCCCGGCAGGTACGACTGGCTCCAGACCACCCTGAGGGTCCGGGTCGCGACGACCCGGTCGATCGAGCCGCCCCAGTCCGGCGCGGCCAGCTGGCGTACCGAGGACCCTGGCGCAGGGCGGGCGAGCCAGACGGGTGGGCGGGGCGGCGTCGTACGCCGGAAGATCCCGAAGGTGCCGTCGTAGGTCCCGACGAACCGCCAGTCGGAGGTGTCGAGCGCGTCCTGGAGGATGCCGTCGAGCGCCCAGCGCCCGCCTGTGGCGCCCTCGACCGTCGACGTGGCGGAGATCGCGCGAGCCGGCCCCTGCACCACGATCCCCGCCGCGTCCTGCGGACGGCGGAACACCACCGACCAACCCTCCGGGGTGCGCCGAACCGTCTCGAGCGGCCAACGCGTGCCGCCTCGAGCCGTGACGACGCCCACTCTCGGCGCGCCCGCACGCTGCGCCGAGGCGCCCGACACGAGCGACGCCGAGGACAGCGTGACCGGCCACCCGAGGTAGAAGGTCCGCTGACGCGTGCCTCCGGGCAGCGGTGCGCCCCGGCACTGCTGCGCAGGAGCCGCCGGCGCCGGTCGGCCCGGCCCCACCCCGACCGCGAGGTCGCCCGCGTACGCGAGCACCGTAGTCAGGCGCAAGGGAGCGAACGTGCCAGTCTCGAGCGCGCACGCGCTCAGCGTGTCGAGTCTGTGCGCGCCGGTGGCCGCGTCGTAGCGCTCCGAGAGGATCGACCCGTACCCCTGGACGCTTTGGAGCCGCGTGAGCACGTTCAGGTCGGGCTGGCCGACAACGGTCAATGTGTCGAGGTGCGATACGGCAGTGTCGACGATCGCGAACCTGCCGTTGGACCCGAGGATCGCGGCGGCGGCCGCCCGCGTCGGCCCGAGTGTCACCGCCGGCGGCGCGACGGCTGTCGAGGTCGCGAGCACGAAGCACGCGAGGTCGGCCACGACCACGGCCACGAGCGCGCGCCGTCTCGCCTTGTCGTCGAGCCTGCGCCAGCACCCGACCAGCGCGACCACCCCGGCGGCGACCACCGCCTCGCCGAGGAACCACGGCCAGAGCCCTCGCGCGAGCGCCGCACCGGCCGGCGTCACCTGGAGCCACTCCTCCAGCGCGCCGGGCGCGGCAAGCGTGACCGCGCACAGCGTGACCGCCGCGACCGCCGGCGCAACGACCAGCCAAGTCCGCCATTCGTGCCGAGGCTCTTGCAGTGCGGGCACGCGTGGCCGGCCGTGCGGCTCCGAGAGCGCCCGGTCGGCCCAGAAGGCGAAGAGCAGCGCGAGCGAGAGGTCGACGATGGCGACGTTGCGGCTCTGCAGGCGCGTCTTGCCGAAGAGCGGGATCGCGTGCCAGACGTGGCCGAGCGGGGTGAACGAGCCCCACGTGAGGAGGAGCCCGAGCCCCCCGATCGCGAGCCACATCCCCCAGTCCGAGGCGCCGGCGGCGCGCCGGGAGCCGAACGACCGCGACAAGAGCGCGAGTGCCGCGCCGAGCGGTAGAAGGCCGACGTAGCCGGTGACCTCCGGAAGGTTGTAGCTCTGGAAGTAGCCGACCGAGCCGAAGTGGCCGGCAGTGCCGAAGAGGTCCGGGACGAGCAGGAGCAGCGACCACGGAACGCGCAGGGATCCTGCGCCGAAGTACTGGTAGGTCTCGACCGCGCGCTGGGAGGCCTCGATGAAGCTCCACCCCGGTGCGAGCTGCGCCGCCGAGAGCGCCACGCCCCAGGCACCGGCAAGGGCCGCCAGGCCGAAGAACCGGGCACGCGCCGATCCGGGGACCCGGACGCCGGCGTAGGGGCGCACGAGCAGCCAGATCCCGATCGCCGCGCCAAGCACCTCGGTCTCGGCGATGGGCCGCGGTGTCCCGGTCAGGGCCTCGAGCCCCACCATGAGGGCGAGCAGCCCGACCCATGGCCACGGTGATCCGACCCGACGCGCGCCCTCGCGCGTCGGGTCGGCGCGCGCCGGGCCGGTACCGAGGACTGCCCACGACAGGCGGAGCTCGGCGAGCACGAGGAGCGGGATCCAGCTCAAGCCCTCGATCACCCCGAGATGGACGATCTGGCCCGACATCGCGCCAGAGAAGCCGTAGGTGAGCGCGCCGAGGAAGCTCGGTATCGGGCCCAGCCCGTACTGGCGTGCCAGCGCGTACATGCCGAGCCCTGCGGCCCAGTACACGAAGAGAAGGTTGACGACGAAGGCCGTCACCGGTGCGAGCAACGCGAACAGGAACGTGAAGGGGTAGAAGGACCCCGCGTTCATCCCGCCGAGCAGCGGGTTCCCCGACCAGATGTAGGGGTTCCACAGCGGGAGGTGCCCCTCGCGCAGTTGACGACCGGTGAGCGCGCGCAACGGGAGGTTCTGGATCACGTTGTCACCGACGATCGCGGGATGCCCGAACGCCGCAGGCACTGCGAAGAAGAGCACCGGCAGGACCACGAGCATCCCGACGGCCCGGACGTCGGGCGAACCGAGGAACCCCCTCGTCCTGGGCGCTGGAACCACCCCCGTGCCCTGGCCGCCCCGCCCGGCCCCGTCAGTCCTGGCCCCGTCAGTCCTGGCCGGGTCCGTCCTGGCCCCGTCCGTCCTGGCCGCCGCCTGCGTGGCGCGGGAATGCCGGCGTACCGGGGTTGGGCGAGGCAGCGGGAGGCCGGAGGACATCACGCGCGCCCGGTCGGCGTCCCGCTCAGGCCGCTCGACCCGTGAGCCCCAAGGCAGCGCCGTCGAACGCGTCCGCGTCGAACGGACCGACCGCTGCCAGGGTGCGGGGAGCCGCGGCCAGCGAGCGCGCCACCTCCTGCACGGCCTCCGCGTCGACCTCGTCGATGTGGGCGAGGACTTCGTCGATGGTCCACGCCCGGCCGTACAGCAGCACCGACGTGCCGAGCCGGCTCATCCTGGCGCCCGAGTCCTCGCAGGACAGCAGCGTCTCGGAGCGGAGGTTGCCCTTCGCGACATCGAGCTCCCTCGGGGTGATGCCCCTGGAGGCGAGCTCCTCGATCTCCCCCGTCACGATCTCGAGCACCTGGTCCACCTGCTCGGGCGCGGTGCCAACCGACACGGTCGTGCAGCCCGTGTCGAAGTACCCGTTGCGCTCCGACCAGATGGAGTACGCGAGGCCCCGCTCCTCGCGCACCTTCTGGAAGAGCCGGCTCGAGAGCCCCCCGCCGAGCACGACGTTCAGCACCGCGAGAGGCCAGCGGGCCTCGTCGAAGCGCGACACCGAGCGCATCCCGAGCACCAGGTGGGCCTGCTCGGTCGGGCGGCGCACGACCACCAGCGGGTCCACGTCGGGCCCCACGGGCTCACGCACCGGTGCCGCGCCGCCGGGGCGCGCCGCGAAGCGTCGCTCGAGCGCAGCCGCCACCTCCTCGTGGTTGCAGTCGCCTGCGACCGACACGACGACGTTGCCGGGACGATAGTGCTCCTCGAAGAACCCCCGGATGTCCGCCGCGGTCGTCGCACCGACGCTCTCACGATCGCCCAGCGTGTCCCGACCGAGCGGATGACCCGGGAAGAGCGCGGACATCGCCGTCTCTGCGGCGAGGTCTGCCGGCTCATCGGCGTGCATGAGGATCTCGTCGAGGATCACCGTGCGCTCGGCGTCGACGTCGTGCTCGCTGAGGGAGGGCTCCTCCATGATGTCACCGAGGATGTCCAGTCCGAGACGCAGGTGCTCGGAGAGCAGGCGCACGTAGAACGCCGTGTACTCCTTGGTGGTGAAGGCGTTGCAGTCCCCGCCCACCTCGTCCAGCGCTTCGGCGATCGCCGCTGCCGAGCGGGTGGGGGTGCCCTTGAACAACAGGTGCTCGAGGAAGTGGGAGGCGCCGGCCAAACGTGCTGGCTCGTCACGGGAGCCCGTCCCGACCCAGAAGCCGATGGCCACCGACCGCACGTCCCGCATCCTCTCGGTCACGAGCCGCACGCCGGAGGCGAGCCGCTCGCATTGGATCGCGCTGGCGCGTGAGCTCACCGGCGCCGCGGGCGGCGGCGGCCGCCGCTTCGACGATCTCCTCCCTGCCCTCCGTTCCCTGCGCGCGCAGGGGCTGCAGGTACCGCCGGTCCGAGGTCGCCGAGGTCCGCGACGAGCTCTGCCTCGAAGGCGTCCTCGAAGGAGACGCGCGCCGGTGCCGGGCCTGCCCCGCCGCTCTCCGATCCCGCCCGCGCCCCTGCGGCACCCGCGGGCTCCGCCGCGCCGACGAGCGAGAGCGAGACCTTCCCCTGCGGGTCGATGTCGTCCACGCGGACCTCGACGGGCTGGCCGAGCGTGAGCACGTCCTCGGCCTGCTCCACCCGCCTGCCTCCCGCAAGGGACGAGAGCTTCGAGATGTGCAGCAGCCCGTCGCGCCCTGGGAGGATGTTCACGAACGCTCCGAACTTGGTGATGTTCACCACCTTGCCCGAGTAGACGGCGCCCACCTCCGCCGTCGGCGGTGTGAGGATGAGCGAGATCCGCCGGCGCGCCTCCTCGACGGCGTTGCCGTCCTTGGCGCCGATCGTGACGGTGCCGACGATCCCGTTGTCGTCCACCGTGATGTCGGCGCCGGTCTCCTGCTGGATCGTGTTGATGACCTTGCCCTTCGGTCCGATGATCTCGCCGATCTTGTCGATCGGGATCTCCATCGACACGATCTTCGGGGCGCTCGCCGCGACGTGGTCTCGTGGCTGGGCGATGCAGTCGTGCATCACGTCGAGGATCACGAGGCGCGCCTCCTTGGCCTGGCGCAGCGCCTGAGCGAGCACGTCGGCGGGGAGCCCGTCGATCTTCGTGTCGAGCTGGAGCGCGGTCACCGCATCGGCGGTCCCCGCCACCTTGAAGTCCATGTCACCGAAGGCGTCCTCGGCACCGAGGATGTCGGTCAGGGTCACGTAGCGGTCCTCCTCGTGCACCAGGCCCATCGCGATGCCCGCCACCGGTGCCTTGATCGGGACGCCCGCAGCCATGAGCGACAGGGTGGACGCGCACACCGACGCCATCGAGGTGGAGCCGTTCGAGGAAAGGACGTCGGACACGAGCCGGAGCGTGTACGGGAACTCCTCCTTCGGCGGGATGACCGGGAGCAGGGCACGCTCTGCGAGAAGCCCGTGACCGATCTCACGGCGCTTGGGGCCACGCATGAAGCCGGTCTCTC
>JAJYXS010000057.1 GCA_021801615.1 Actinomycetes bacterium | reverse complement strand
TGGCACACGGCGACCCCGACAGGATCCCGGCCATCCTCATCGGAAAGCTCGCCCTCCACAGCCAGCTGCAGGGCGGCGGCCGGCATCTCGGTTCGCAGCTCTTGGTCGACGCCGTCACGAGAGCGGCGGCAGCGGTGGAAGTCGCCGGCGGGCGCTACGTCGTCGTCGACGCGATCGGCGACGACGTGCTGGGATTCTACGAGCGCCACGGGTTCAGACGGCTCCCCCCTCCTGCCCACCACCGTCTGGTGATCCGGAGCGCCGACGCAAGGCGCTCGCTCGAGGACGGCTAGCACCTTCCAAGCTCCGGTGACCTGTCCTTCACGTCGGCCGTCGCCGGGGCATCTACGACGGCTGCCGCCATCGCCATCAGCTACGCGCTCGACCAGATCGGCACCCCCTACGTCTGGGGCGGCAAGACACCAGGGGTGGGCTTCGACTGCTCCGGGCTCACCCAGGCCGCCTACGCCGCGGCCGGCATCCACATCCCGCGCACCTCCACAGCGCAGTGGACGACACGTCGGCATCTACCTGGGCGACGACGAGGTGGTCGACGCCCCCCACACCGGGACCGACGTCCAGATCGACGGCCTCGCCACATGGCCCACGCCGATGGGCGCCGCCCGGCCGTCGGAACTCGCACCGGGACCTGAAGGCGCACCAAGGGGAATCCGAGGCCATCACGTTGCTCGACAACGCAGGCATCGATGTGGGCTGAACGCCGACCCGCCAGTCATACCGGGTTATACTGAGGAGGTGAAGACGGCGATCTCGGTCCCTGACGATACGTATGAGCGGGTGTCCAAGCGAGCACGAGAGCTCGGCATGAGCCGCTCGGAGCTCTTCTCCCGGGCCGCGGCGCGCTACCTCGACGAACTGGACGCAGAGTCGGTGACCCGCCAGATCGATCTCGCCGTGGCTTCCTTCAGCCAGCGCGACGACTCGGCCGCCGACGCCGTCGCCGCCGGTCATCGCGTGCTTGCCGCCACGACCGGCGAGTGGTGATCGAGCGAGGCGGCATCTACTGGGCCGATCTCGGAGCGCCAGTCGGCTCACGGCCGGCCAAGCGGCGCCCGGTGCTCGTCATCTCCGCCGACACTTACAACGCGAGTCGCTTGGCCACGGTGCTCGTCGCGATCATCACGTCCAACACGGCCCTGGCCACCATTCCCGGCAACGTGTTCATGCCGGCGACCGTGACCGGCCTGCCCCGAGACTCCGTCGTCAACGTGACCGCTCTGGTCACCGTGGACAAGACCGACCTCACCGATCGCGCCGGGACCGCGCCGCCGTCCGTCTTGGACGAGGTGGGGCGAGGTCTCCGTCACGTCCTCGACCTGTAGCCGTCACCGTCCTTTTCGACGAACACCGCGGGGTCCGGACATCGCGCAGATGGCAGGGGTCATCGCGGTGAGTGGTCGCCGGTGGAAGGTGACGTCGAACTCCGCCGAGCCTTTGTGCCAGCGCTCGGTGACCTGCGGAGCTCGGCGAAGACTTGCTGCCAGTCCTCGACGTCGTGGAGGACCAAGGATCTGACGTCGAACGCTCTGACCGTGGCTGCATGGGGTCTCATCGTGCCATCTGCGCGGCGAGCTGGTCGGCAGGCGGGCGTGGAGCCGCTCGTCCAGCCGGTGGCGGCCGATCCTGCACTCTTCGCGACGCGCGCGCCGTTACCGGCTCACCAGTTGCCGGGGTTCCCCACGACCCCCGGCGGGCACGCCCTCGGGTCGTAGCTGGTGAGGGGCGTGACGGCGGGGAACGTCCCGGTGAAGCCCGATGTCGGCGAGGTCGAGCGCGAGGCGACTGTCGCGCCGTATGTCACGTTGCCCGATGTCTTGGGCGGCGGGGTCGTGGTCGTCGGCGTGGTGGAGGTCGGCGCCGAGGGGGTCGTGTCGCTCGGGAGCGAGGAGTTGACGCTGAAGTCGCTCCCGGTCGTGACCGTCACCTGCGCGCCGTCGGCGGTCGGGCCGTACTCGAGGATGACCGCACCCGAGAGCGAGTCGGCGACGAGCTGTGCCGCAGCGATGTCCGCCGGGGTCCGGTGTGCGTAGCTCACCGTCGTCTCTGAGTACTGCCCGACCGGTGTCGCGTTGCCGGTGCCCACCGTGTGGAAGCCGAGGTTGCCCAGCGCGGTCGCCGTCTGTGTCGCCTGGCCTGTGACCCCGGTGCCGTTCAGCACCGAGACGGTCACTGTCTTCGCCTTGGGCAACGGCTCGCCGGTCATGGTGTTGTCGGCGGCCCCCAGCCCGAGGAACGAGTCGATCGTCGAGTGGTCGACCGGGTTGGAGGGGAACTCGACGTCGCCGAAGTGACCCCCCTGGTACAGGTATGTGCCGAACGTGTCGACGATGACCGGGAGCGTCATGGTCGGCGCCTGGTTGACGTTGACCGAGTGGAATGTGAGCACCAGGTGCACCATGTCGCTCGCGTTGAACCCGCTGTCGACGGTGAGGTGCGGGGCCAGCGCGTCGATGAGCGAGATGTCGTGGGCCGGGTTCCCCAGGCCGGTCTTGGCCATCTTGCTCGCGAGCACCTTCAAGAACGTGTGGTCCCGGGTGATCCTCGCGAGGTCGCTCTCGGCTTCCTGGGGCCATGTGTAGGGATATGTGCGCGGCTGACCGGGCACCCAGTACTGGAGGTGACGGGCCCGGACGACCTGGAGGGCCTGCACGCCGTTGAGATGGTGGCAGCCGGGCGTGAGGACACGCAGGCCCGAGTACCGGTCGAAGATCGGGTCGGGGAACTCCATTGTGATGCCGCCGAGCTGTGTGACGATGGCCGCGAACGTGTCGAAGTTGAGCTCCACGTAGTGCTGGATCGGGATGGCGAAGTCCTCCTCGATCGCGTTGACGAGCTGGCTCGGCCCCTGGGCGAGCGCGGCGTCGATCTTGTACGCGCCTGTCGAGCGGGCGTTGGGGATGAACAGGTCGCGGGGGAGCGAGAGGATCGACACCGACTTCGTGGCCGGGTCGAGGTGCAGGATCATGATCACGTCGCTGTTCACCCCGGTCACGCCCTGTGTGCACAGGCCGTAGGCGGCTGTCTGGTGCGCGAGCCCGCAGCGCGTCGTCGAGCCCACCATGAGGATGTTCTCGGTGTTGGCGTCCTTCCCGGTGGTGGCACCTGTGGTCAGGCCCTGCACGATGATCCGGTGGATCTTGTGGTTGAGGTACCAGCCGTAGCCGGCTGCCGCGCCGACGGCGATGACGAGGACGGCCAAGGTGATGAGGAGCGTTCGCTTCACCCAGCGGCGCTTGTGCGGCCGCTGCGGCTTGCCGCGCCCGCCGCCTCCCCCGCCGGGGCCGCCGCCGTTGGTCCCCCCGCCGCCACCGCCTGGGCTCGTGCCGGCGACCCAGCGGTCGCGCCGGGCATGGGCAGGGCCGGCGCGACCGCGTCGGGGTGCCTCGTCGATCGTCCGGCCGAGGGCGCGCAGCCCCTCCTCGTTTGGGGCCGAGCCCGCCATAGCCCCTAAGCGTATGCGCCCGTCCGTGCGTCGCCATGGCGCGCGGCGCGCATCGGGCACCTCGGCACCGGGCGAGCGCTGCTTGCCGCTGTCATTGGGCTGTCAGCGCATCGCCGCCTGGCCCGGGGCGATCGGCGCCGGGAGGTCGCTCGCGCCGGTGAGCCACCGGTCGACGGAGGCAGCCGCGGACCTGCCCTCGGCGATCGCCCAGACGACGAGGCTCTGGCCCCGTGCGGCGTCACCGCAGGCGAACACCCCTTCGACGCCGGTCGACCAGTCGGGGCCGACGGCCACCGTGGCGCGCGCGGTGAGCTCGAGGCCCAGCTCACCGACGGCGCCGTGGGGCTCGGGCCCCACAAACCCCATCGCGAGCAGGACCAGGTCGCAGGGAAGCTCCAGCTCGCTCCCCGGCACCGGCTCGAACACGGTGCGCCCGCCGTCTTCGACGAGCAGGACCTCCTGGCAGCGCAGGGCCGCGACAGCCCCAGTGCCGTCGCCGAGCAGCTCGGTCGGGGTCACCGACCAGCGGCGGGCGCCGCCCTCCTCGTGCGCGGCGGACGTCCGGAGGATGACCGGCCAGAGTGGCCAGGGGTGCTCGGCGCCCCGCTCCCTGGGAGGCTCGGGGAGGATCTCGAGCTGGACCACCGACGCCGCGCCCTGGCGGTGCGCGGTCCCGAGGCAGTCCGCGCCGGTGTCGCCGCCGCCGACGATCACGACGTGCTTCCCGCGGGCGTCCACCGGGGATGCGCCGAGCGCGCCTTCCTGGACCAGGTTGGCGGGCTTCAGGTACTCGAGGGCGAAGTGGACGCCGGCGAGCTCTCGCCCCGGGACGGCGAGGTCCCTCGGCACCGCGGCGCCGGTCGCGAGCACGAGCGCGTCGTGGTCCTCGAGGAGCTGGCGTGCGGGGACCACCCGGACGTCGGGCGCGCTCGCACGAGCAGCGGCGGCGCGCTCGGGCGCGCTCGCACGAGCAGCGGCGTCGCCGCCGTCGCGCCACGCGCCGACCGACGTCGAGCAGACGAGCTCCACCCCCTCGGCTCGCAGCTGGTCGAGCCGGCGGTCGAGGACGCGCTTTTCCATCTTGAACTCGGGGATCCCGTAGCGAAGGAGCCCGCCCGGCCGCTCCGCACGCTCGTAGACGGTCACGGCGTGGCCCGCGCGGGCGAGCTGCTGCGCGCACGCGAGCCCCGCGGGCCCCGAGCCCACCACCGCGACGCGCGTGGACGCACGTGCGCGGGCAGAGTGCGGCACCACCCACCCTTCGGCCCACGCACGCTCTGCGATCTCGAGCTCGATGCGCTCGATCGCGACGGGGTCCTGGGAGATGCCGAGCACGCACGCCGCCTCGCAGGGCGCGGGGCACAGCCGGCCGGTCACCTCGGGGAAGTTGTTCGTCGCGTGGAGGCGCTCGCTCGCGCCGTGCCAGTCGTCGCGATAGGTGAGGTCGTTCCACTCGGGGACGAGGTTCCCGAGCGGGCAGCCGTCGTGGCAGAACGGGATCCCGCAGTCCATGCAGCGCGACGCCTGGGTACGAACGGACCCCTCGTCGAACGGCTCGTACACCTCGCGCCAGTCGCGCAGGCGCACGGGCACGGGCCGCCTTCGGGGCAGCTCCCTTCCGTGCGCCATGAAGCCGGTCGGGTCACCCACGGCACTCACCCACGGCACTCACCCACGGCACTCACCCACGGGCTGCCGCCATCACGGCCTCGTCGAGCGAACGGCCCTCGTCCCGCGCGCGCCGCGTCGCCTCGAGCACCCGGCGCTCGTCGCGAGGCATCACCTTCACGATGTCGCCGGCTCCCCGCGGCCATGTCCGAAGAAGGCGCTTCGCGACCGCGGAGCCGGTCTCCTCCAGGTGGCGGCCGATGACGTCGCGCAGCCACAGCTCGTCGTCCTCGTCGACCTGCTCGAGCGCCACGAGCGCGTGGTTGACGCGCGTTGCGAAGGTCCGCTCCGGGTCGTGGACGAAGGCGATCCCGCCGGACATGCCCGCCGCGAAGTTGCGCCCGGTCGGCCCGAGGACGACCACGCGCCCGCCGGTCATGTACTCGCAGCCGTGGTCGCCGACGCCCTCGACGAGAGCGAGGGCGCCCGAGTTGCGCACGCAGAAGCGCTCGCCGACCTGCCCCCGGATGAACGCCTCGCCCGCCGTCGCGCCGTAGAGGATCACGTTGCCCGCGATGACCTCCTTCTCGGCCAAAAAGCGCGACCCTGAGGGCGGGCGCAGCACCAGCCGACCGCCCGAGAGGCCCTTGCCGAAGTAGTCGTTGGCGTCGCCTGCGAGCCGCAGGGTCACCCCGCGCGGGACGAACGCACCAAAGCTCTGCCCCGCAGAGCCGGTGAGCTCGATCTGGATCGTGTCGTCGGGGAGGCCCGCCCCGCCGTGGCGCCTGGTCACCTCCGAGCCGAGCATCGTCCCGACGCTCCGGTCGCGGTTCGACACGGAGAACGCGAGGGAGACGGGCGTGGCGGTCTCGATCGCGTGGCGGCACGCCGAAAGGAGCCGCTGGTCGAGCATCCGCTCGAGCCCGTGGTCCTGGGGCCGCACCCGCCGGCGGGCCGAGGCCGGCGCCGTACCCGCACCCGCGCCTCCGCCCGTCCACGACGCCGGCGCGCCCGGCACCGGCGCCGCCTGCTCCGCCAGCACGGCCGAGAGGTCGAGGCCCTTCGCCTTCCAGTGGCCGACCGCGCGGCGCACGTCGAGCAGGTCGACGCGCCCGACCGCCTCGTCGAGCGAGCGGCACCCCAGGGCCGCGAGGTGCTCGCGGACCTCCTCGGCCAGGTACTCGAAGAAGGTGATGACCAGTTCGGGGGTGCCGGTGAAGCGCTTGCGCAGCTCGGGGTTCTGCGTCGCGATGCCCACCGGGCAGGTGTCGAGGTGGCAGACGCGCATCATCACGCAGCCCGACACGACGAGCGGGGCGGTCGCGAACCCGAACTCCTCGGCCCCGAGGAGGGCTGCGACCACCACGTCGCGCCCGGTCTTCAGCTGACCGTCGACCTGGACCACGATCCGGTCGCGCAGCCCGTTGGCCACGAGCGTCTGCTGGGTCTCGGCGAGGCCCAGCTCCCAGGGGATGCCTGCGTGCTTGAGCGAGGTGAGCGGCGCCGCGCCGGTCCCTCCGTCGTGGCCCGAGACGAGGACGACGTCGGCGCGGGCCTTGGCGACGCCAGCGGCCACCGTGCCGACCCCGACCTCGGCGACGAGCTTCACGTGCACCCGGGCGAGGGGGTTGGCGGACTTGAGGTCGCAGATGAGCTGCGCGAGGTCCTCGATCGAGTAGATGTCGTGGTGCGGAGGCGGCGAGATGAGCCCGACGCCGGGGGTCGAGTGCCGGGTGCGCGCGATCCACGCGGAGACCTTGTGGCCCGGGAGCTGTCCACCCTCTCCGGGCTTCGCCCCCTGGGCGATCTTGATCTGGAGGTCGTCCGCGTTCACCAGGTACTCGCTGGTCACGCCGAACCTCCCGGACGCGACCTGCTTGACGGCGCTCCGCCGGCTGTCGCCGTTGGGGTCGGGCACGAAGCGCTGGGGGTCCTCCCCTCCCTCGCCGGTGTTGGACCTGGCACCGAGCCGGTTCATCGCGATGGCGAGCGTCTCGTGCGCCTCCGCGGAGATGGAGCCGTAGGACATCGCGCCGGTGGAGAAGCGCTTCACGATCTCGCTCGCCGGCTCCACCTCGTCGAGGGGCACGGGCCCGCGCGGCCCGGGTCGCAGCTCGAGCAGGCCGCGCAACGTCGCGAGGCGCGACGACTGGTCGTCCACCGCGCGGGTGTACTCCTTGAAGATGTCGTAGCGGCGGGCGCGCGTCGCGTGCTGGAGCTTGAACACCGTGCGCGGGTTGAACAGGTGGAGGGGCCCTTCGCGCCGCCACTGGTACTCGCCGCCGACCTCGAGCTCCCGGTGCGCGCGCGAGGAGGGACGTGCGGTGTGCGCGGCCGCGTGGCGCGCCGCGACCTCGGCGCTGAGCACGTCGAGGCCGACGCCGCCGATCCTGCTCGGGGTGCCGGTGAAGTACTCGTCGACGACGGCGCGGTCGAGCCCCACCGCCTCGAAGACCTGAGCTCCCGTGTACGAGGCGATCGTGGAGATGCCCATCTTGGACATCACCTTCAAGACGCCCTTGCAGAGCGCCTTCAAGTAGTGCCGGCGCGCCTGGCGCGCGGAGATCCCCTGGAGCTGGCCGCCGGCGATCATGTCGTCGATCGAGTCGAGCGCGAGGTACGGGTTGACCGCGGCCGCGCCGTAGCCGATGAGGAGCGCAACGTGGTGCACCTCGCGCGCGTCCCCGGTCTCGACGACGAGGCCGACCTTGGCGCGCGTGCGTTCCCGCACGAGGTGGTGGTGGACGGCCGCGGTCGCGAGCAGTGACGGCACGGGCGCGAGCTCGGCGGTCGAGTGGCGGTCGGAGAGCACGACGAGGTTCGCGCCTGTCGCGATCGCCGCGGCGACCTGCCGTCGCACGTCGTCGAGGGCGGCGCGCAGCGCCTCTCCCCCGCCGGCGACGGGGAAGAGCGCGTCGATCGTGAACGCCGCGAAGCCGGGGGTCTCGCCGTGCTCGTTGACGTACATGAGCTTCGCGAGGTCGCCGCGGTCGATGACGGGCTGGGGCACGAGGATCTGGCGGCACTGCCCGGGCCTCGCGTCGAGCAGGTTGCCCTCCGGGCCGATCGTCGCCCCGAGCGAGGTGACCAGCTCCTCTCTGATCGCGTCGAGCGGCGGGTTGGTCACCTGGGCGAAGAGCTGGGTGAAGTAGTCGTACACGAGGCGCGGGCGCTCGGAGAGCACCGCGATCGGGGTGTCCGACCCCATCGAGCCGACGGGCTCCTCGCCGGTCAGCGCCATCGGCGCGAGGACGGCGCGCAGGTCCTCTGCGGTGTAGCCGAACAGGCGTTGGTGGGCGAGGACGCTCGCGTGCTGCGGGGTGAGCATCGGCCGCTCGGGGAGCGCGTCGAGGTGCACCTGGTCCTGGGCCAGGTGCTCGGCGTAGGGGTGTTCGGCCGCGAGGCGCGCCTTGATCTCCTCGTCCTCGACGATCCGCTGCTCCTTGGTGTCGACGAGGAACATCCTGCCGGGCTGGAGACGGCCCTTGTGCACGACGGCTGCAGGATCGACGTCGAGCACGCCGACCTCGCTCGACAGGACGACGAGGCCGTCGTCGGTGACCCAGTAGCGCGCGGGCCGCAGGCCGTTGCGATCGAGGACCGCACCGACGATCGTGCCGTCGGTGAAGACGACCGCGGCGGGGCCGTCCCAGGGCTCCATGCGCGCCGCGTGGTAGGCGTAGAAGGCGCGGCGAGCGGGGTCCATCGCCTCGTGGTGCTCCCAGGCCTCTGGGATCATCATGAGCACCGCGTGCGGGAGCGGCCGGCCCGCGAGGTGGAGGAGCTCGAGCACCTCGTCGAACGTCGCGGAGTCGCTCACGCCGGGCGTGCAGATCGGGAAGAGCCGCTCGAGGTCGCCCGGGAGGTTCGCCGTGGCGAGGAGCGACTCGCGTGCTTGCATCCAGTTGCGGTTCCCCTGCAAGGTGTTGATCTCGCCATTGTGCGCGAGGAACCGGTACGGGTGCGCGAGCGGCCAGCTCGGGAACGTGTTGGTGGAGAAGCGCGAATGCACGAGCGCGAGCGCGCTCTCGAGGGCCGAGTCCGACAGGTCGGGGTAGAAGCGCCGCAGCTGGTGCGAGGTGAGCATCCCCTTGTAGACGAGCGTGCGCGAGGAGAGCGACGGCAGGTACAGGCCGTCGACCGCGTGCTCGGCGCGCTTGCGCACGACGTAGGCGAGGCGGTCCACGACGATCGGGTCCGCCGCGCCGGCGGTCGCCACCTCGCGCGCGGCGGCCCACGGCCCGTCGGGCGAGGGGACCACCACGACCTGCTCGATCCGGGGCATGGAGCGGCGCGCCGCGTCGCCGAGGCACGACGCGTCGACCGGGACCTCGCGCCACCACGAGACGGCCATGCCCTCCTCGACGGCGATCTCCTCGAGCCTTCGGCGCGCGCTCGCCGCGTGCGTGGCGTCGCGGGGGAGGAAGACGCAACCGACCGCGTAGGCGCCGGCCGCCGGCAGGGCCACGCCGTCGAGCCGCGCCGCGTGGTCGAGGAACCGGTGGGGGACCTGGACGAGGATGCCCGACCCGTCGCCGGAGTCCTCCTCGGCCCCGGTCGCTCCCCGGTGCGCGAGCCGCTCGAGCACGGTGAGGGCCCGTTGCACGATGTCGTGGCCGGGCTCACCCGACAGGCGTGCGACCATCCCGATGCCGCACGCGTCGTGCTCGAAGCGCGGGTCGTAGAGGCCCGGGCGCGCGGCGCCGGCTGGGTGTGCGCCGTCGCTGGCGCCCGACGGGTGTGCGCCGTCGCTGGCGGCGGGTGCCGTCAGTGGGTCCACTGCGTCGTCCCTCGCTCTGCTCGGGGCACCGCGGCGGGCGGTGCCGGTCGAACTGGTACAGGCGCCCGGGGACGACGTTGGCCCTGGAGCTGCCCGCATCGTAGCCGACTCCCGGTGCCCGACGTAGCATCGGCCGGTGGCAGGAACGGCTGACGTCGTCGTCGTGGGCGGGGGCGTCATCGGGCTCTCCGCCGCCTGGGAGGCCGCCCGCCGGGGGCTCTCGATCGCCCTGGTCGACCCCGCCCCGGGCCGTGGCGCTGGCTGGGTCGCGGCCGGGATCCTGGCGCCGGTCTCCGAGACGAGCTCGGAGCGGCCGACGCTCGCGCGCCTTTTCTGCGCCGCTGCCGATCGCTGGCCGGCCTTCGCGGCGCGCCTGGAGGCCGCGACGGGGCTCGCCACCGGCTTCCAGGCCTGCGGCGCCGTCGCCGTCGCGCTCTGTGCCTCGGACCGCGAGGCGCTCGAGGGACTGCTCGCCGCGCACCGAGCGCTCGGTCGCGAGGCCAGCGCGCTGTCGGCGAGCGAGTGCCGCTCGGTCGTGGACCTCCTCTCCCCCGCGCTCGACAGCGGCGTGCTCGTGCCCGGAGATCACCAGGTCGACAACCGGGCCCTCATGACGGCGCTCGTCGAGGCCTGCGCGGGCGCCGGGGTGCAGACGATCGCCGAGCGGGCCGCCGCGCTCGAGCTCGACGCGCACGGCGCCGTTGCGGGCGTCGCCACCGCGCGCGGCGACGTCGTCCGGGGACGTTGGGCGGTCCTCGCCGCGGGCGCCTGGACGCCCCAGATCGGCGGGGTGCCCGCCGGGGTGCTCCCGGCGGTGCGCCCGGTGAAGGGGCACGTGGTGCGGCTCCGCGCGGCCGGGGGCCGCCAGGTGTTCTCCCATGTCGTGAGCGGCTACGTCTACGGACGGCACCGCTATCTGGTCGCGCGCGCGGACGGCTCCGTCGTGGTCGGCGCGACCGTCGAAGAGCGCGGGTTCGACACGACCGTGCAGGCGGGCGCGCTGCGTTCGCTCCTCGACGACGCGCGCCTGCTCGTCCCCTCGGCCGACGACTGGGAGTACGTGGAGTGCCTCGCGGGGCTGCGGCCGGGATCCCCGGACGGCGCACCGTTCGTTGGGGCGACCCGAGTGCCGGGGCTCCTCGTCGCGACGGGCCACTACCGCAACGGCCTGCTGCTCGCGCCGATCAGCGCCGAGGCGATCGCCGAGCACCTCACGGCCGGCACCGTCCTTTCGCCCTTCGAGGCGTTCCCCCCCGACCGCAGCGGCATTTCCTCTGCCTCCTCGGGGCCATCCGAGGCGTCCTGAGCAGCCCGGGCGCTGGCACCTCCAAAGCAAAGGCGGCCCAGGGGCACGGGCTCTGCGACTTGCCCTGGTCCGTCGTCCTCGGGCAAGAATGGCCGTTCGTGGAGACCTCGGCCAAGACCGCCTTCGTGCTCGCGGGCGGCGGGGCGAAGGGGGCCTTCGAAGCGGGTGCGGTCTCCTACCTCGTCGAGGAGGAGGGCGTCGTCCCCGACGTGATCACGGCGACCTCCGCCGGAGCGATCTGCGCAGCCGTGCTCGCCCAGGCGCGCGGCCGCGCGGAGCTCGTCGAGCGCACCCGGGAGCTGCGCGACGACCTGCTCGCGATGACCAAGGCGGACCTCCTCTTCGGCAAGCAGCCGTGGGTCGCGGCGCTCGAGGGGACGCTCTTCGGACGCGCCATCGACTACTGGGTCGTGGAGAGCACCCGCCCGCCTCTCCCCGGCATGCCCGAGGCGGCGCGCCGCGACGCCCGCTCGTCGCACGGGCGCTCGCTGCGCCTCGCGGGCCAGGTCCTGCGAGCCCTGCCGAGCCTCGGCAAGGCGCGGCGGCGGATGCAGGGCCGCACGGGCTCGCTCCTCACGCTCGATCCATTGGCAGAGCGACTGCGAAACGGAGGGCGAGGCATCGCGCCGGTGGACCCCTCGCTCATCGCCCGGCCGGGCCTCGAGCTCCGGCTGTCGGTGGTCGCGCTCGGCGCCGGCGCGCTCCGCTACGTCACCCAGGACGGCACGATCGTCGCAGGGGACGCGCTGACGCCCCTTGCAGGCGCGGCAGCCGGCCCTGTCGACGTCATCGACGGGGTGATCGCCTCAGCGAGCGTGCCGATGGTCTTCCCCCCACGTCCCCTCGCCGGCGACGCCTACGTGGACGGAGGCATCATCGACAACATCCCCGTCGCGGCGGCCGCGGCCGTCGGCGCGAGGCGGATCTACGCGGTGCTCGCGGTGCCGCTCGATCCGCCGCCGGACCAGTTCGACTACGCGCAGGCGAGCGCGCCCGCTGTGCTCCTGCGCGCGGTCGGGGCGATCTCGTTCGCGGAGCGCCAGCGCGCCAACCTGACCCCGCGGCTGCCCGAAGGGACCGAGGTCGTCGTGATCGACCCGGTCGTCGACGTGGTCGGGCCGTTTGAGGTCGCCCGCGGGCTGATGCTCGTCAACATGGACTACGGCTGGATGCGCGCGGCGGACACCTCCGCCGGGATCGGCGCCGCCGCGAGGCAGCGGGCCGCGGAGGCCACCGACGCGATCGTGGTCGCTCGTGCCCAGGCGTGGCACCGCGAAGAGGAGCTCTGGTCCGCGCAGCGCACCCAGGCGGGCGACCTCGCCGCGCTCACCCGGCTGAAGCGGGTGGTGCGGGACGCGCTCAGCGAGCGAAAGGCGCTCGGCCTGCCGGTCCCCCACGACGCGACACGCTGGTGGTCCGGCTACGAGATCCACGAGCGGGTCCGCCCGTCGTCGCTGCCCGGCGGATTCTTGGACGAGGGCTGCTGACAGGCCGCGAAACGCAGCGGTCGCCACGCTCAGCGGAGGTGGTCGGACCACCCCTTCCCGTCCCACCAGCGCTCCTTGCCGCTCCCGGCGGGATCGGGGTACCAGCCTGCCGGGGGGAGCGGCTGGGGCGGCGCGACGGGCTCGGGCGGGTAGCCGTACCCGCCGGAGGGGCCGGTGCCGGGGTAGGGACCCGGCGCGCGCGGCGCGCCCGGCGCCGGGCTCCCGCCCCCGTACTGGCCCGGGCCCCCGTACTGGCCCGGGCCCCCGTACTGGCCGGGGCCGTAGCCGCCGCGGGTGGGGGGCAGCCGGGGCCCGCCGGGCGGGCCTACCGAGGACGGCGGGAACCGCCGGCGCAGGACCGTGAGGTACACGACCGAGGAGATCAGGGCGACCGGCCACAGGATCAGCCAACCGATCCCGAGGGAGACGCCCCACATGACCTTGCGGCCCGGGGAGAACTGCCAGGCGGGCCGGCGCGCGACGTCGACGATCGCCCACACGACAGGCACGAGCGACATCAAGGCGAGGACGCCGAAGACGGTCAGCCAGTCACCCGGGGTCACCCGACACGCACCCTTCCTGCCGCCGGACCCGCAAGGGCGAACGCCACGGCGACGATGTTATGCGGAGCCCGGGCTCCCTGGCGGCACCCGGACCCCGCGCGTGGGCGGCCGGCCCCTACTCCGCCTGACCGAACGCCTTGATCTCTTCGGCCTCCTTCTCGGAGAGCTCCTTGGGGACCTCTCCGCGTGCCTGCTTCACCTCCTGGACGTGGGCCCGGATCTCCTCGACCACCTCGGGGTTGGCGAGCGTGGTGATGTCGCCGACGTCGGTGAAATTGGAGATGCCGGCGATGACCCGGCGCATGATCTTGCCCGAACGGGTCTTGGGCATGTCCGGGACGATCCACACGCTCTTCGGACGGGCGACCTTGCCGATCTCGGTCTCGATCACCTTGGCGACCTTCTCCTCGACGTCGGCGCCGGCGGCCACGCCGGGCTTGAGCGAGATGTACATCTCGACCGCCCGGCCCCGCAGCTCGTCGACGACGGGCACCGCGGCCGCTTCGGCCACCTCCTCGACGAGCAGGCTCGCGGACTCGAGCTCCTTGGTGCCCAGGCGGTGGCCCGCGACGTTGATGACGTCGTCGACACGCCCGAGGATCCGGAAGTAGCCGTCGGGAGCCTGGGTGGCGCCGTCGTTGGCGAAGTACGGCCAGTCGCGCCAGTCCGTGCTCTTCGGGTCCTTGTTGTACTTCGCGTAGTAGGTCGCCACGAAGCGGTCGGGGTCCCCCCAGATCGTCTGGAAGATCCCGGGCCAGGGGTTGCGGATGCAGATGTTCCCCGCCCGGCCCGAGCCCTTCGGCACCTCCTCGCCGTTCTCGTCGTAGATCACGGGGTAGATCCCGAGCACGCCCGGGCCCGCACTCCCCGGCTTCATCGGCTCGAGCCCGGGCAGGGTCGAGCAGAGGAACCCACCGTTCTCGGTCTGCCACCAGGTGTCGACGATCACCGCCTCGCCCTTGCCGACCACCTCGTAGTACCAGCGCCAGACGTCCGGCTCGATGGGCTCGCCAACCGTCGTCATGTGCTTGAAGTGGTAGTTGTACTTCTTCGGCTCTGTCGGGCCGACCTTTCTGAGCATGCGGATCGTGGTCGGCGCGGTGTGGAAGATGTTGACGCCGAGGCGCTCGGCGATCCGCCACGCGCGGCCGGCGTCGGGGTAGGTCGGCACACCCTCGTACATCACGCTCGTCGTCCCGAGCGACAGCGGGCCGTAGACGATGTAGGAGTGGCCGGTGATCCAGCCGATGTCCGCCGCGCACCAGTAGGTGTCGTCGGGGTGGATGTCCTGGTAGTACTTCGAGGTCCCCGTCACGTACGCCAGGTAGCCGCCGATCGAGTGCTGGCAGCCCTTCGGGCGGCCGGTGGTGCCCGAGGAGTACATGATGAACAGGGGCGCCTCGGCGGGCATCGAGACCGGGTCGACGAGCTTGCCCTTGTACTGGGGCATGATCTCGTCGACGAAGACGTCCCGCCCCTCCACCATCGGGGACTTCGAGGCGTACTGGCCGGCGTGGCGCCGGTACACGAGGACCTTGTCGACCTCCTGGCCCTCCTCCTTGGCCCGCTCGACGGCCTCGTCGGCCTTCTCCTTGTGGTCGAGGAGGGTGCCGCTGCGGTAGTAGCCGTCCATCGTGATGAGAAAGCGGCTCTGGGAGTCCGCGATCCGCCCGCCGCAGGCCGCGCCGCTGAACCCGGCGAAGACCTGGGAGTGGATCACGCCGAGACGGGCGCAGGCGAGCATCACGATCGGGAGCTCGGGGACCATCGGCATGTGGAGCGTGACCCGGTCGCCGGCCTTCAGCCCGCAGTACTCCGAGAGCATCGCGGCGGTCTCGTTGACCCGCCGGTAGAGCTCGCGGTAGGTGATCACCTGGGTCTCTTCCTCCTCGAGCTCGGGGACGAAGATGAGCGCCGCGTGGTTCGGCCGGGTGCGCTCGTGGCGGTCGACGCAGTTGAACGAGGCGTTCAGCTTCCCGCCGACGAACCAGCGCCAGAACGGCGGGTTCGAGGTGTCGAGCGTGGTGTGCCAGTACTCGTCCCATGTGAGGAGGTCCGCGTACTCCTTGAAGCATTCGGGGAACTTGTCCTCGCTGAAGCGGTCACGGATCGATGGGTCCGACGCGTTCGCCTGCCCGATGAACTTGGGCGGCGGGTAGTAGAAGTTCTCCTCCTTCCAGTGAACCGCGATCTGGGCCTCGCTGACTTGCAGGTCCTCGGCCTCGGCGGCCTCAGCGGCCTTTGTGGTCTCTGGCGTCATCTTCACCTCCAGGTGGTCACGACCAAGGGTCCGACCGTCGGTGCCCGGCACGTGGCACGCGCCGGCTCCCTCCATCCTGCTCCTGCAACACGAGGTTGTGCAATCGGGTGCGCCCGCCGCCGAGCGGGCCGCGCCGCGCCTGCGCGCGAGGCGGCACCGCCCGGCGGCACCGGCGCACGCCGCTCAGCTCAGGCTCGCCCGAGCCTGCGGGAAGCTCATCGGCTTGCCGACGAACAAGATGTGGCGTCCGGCCATGCCGTTCACGACCCCTGCGGCCGACGTGTACCACGCGCACGCCGCGGTGATCACGCCCACGATCCCACCGGCCTTCACCAGGTTCGTTGTGTGCGCGAAGTTCCCGATGAAGAGCAGCAGCTCGGTGATCTCCAACGTGAAGAACACGGCCAGGACGGCCTTGTTCACGAACATGCTCCACAAGAGCATGTAGGTGTTGAAGATGAAGAAGGCGAGCAGGATCCACCCCAGGTCGTTTGTGGCCATGTGCCCGGTCGCGTGGGGCGCGGCCAAGAGGACCCACAGGCCGAGGCCGATCCAGAAGCCGCCGTACGTCGAGAACGCCGTGCAGCCGAAGACGTTGCGGTTCTTGAACTCCCACATGCCGGCGAGCAGCTGGCAGGCTCCGCCGTAGGCGACGGCGTAGCCCAGCCAGTCGAGGCCGGTCCCCTTTGTCCACCCCGCGTTGTGCGCGGAGAGGAGGAACGTGGTGAGCGCGAAGGCGGCCAGTCCGAGCGGCGCGGGATCGGCGGCGGTCGGGGCGCCGACGATCTCCATCTGCTGCACGGGCTTGGCCGCTTCGAAGGTGGTTGCCATGTCTTGGGCCTCCTTCCCGCCGGTCCCCCGGACGGGCTCGATACGACGCAGCACCTCACAGGTCGCGCCCGTCCGGCCCCCTCGAGAGACCGTGCGGCCACGGTCCTGCCAAAGAGGATCTTGGTGAAACCGGTTGCACCGGACAAGGCGCGCGGCGGCAGAGATCGCCGGGCGGCCGGTGCATGTCGCCGAACGGTCGGCGCGGTCCGCCGAACGGTCGGAGCCGTCCGCCGAACGGTCGGCACCGTCCGCCGAACGGTCGGCGCAGTTTGCCCAGCGACCCGCGCTGTCCGCCCAGCGGCCGGTTGCGTGCGGCTGCCGACCCACGAGGCCGCTGTGGAAGACTGCCGGGAGCGGCGCCGCAGCCTGCGGTGCCATGGCACGGGGGGCCTGCCGTTGGACGTCGCGATCTGGGGGGCGTTAGCCGGTGTGCTCTTCGTCGCGGCTGCGGTGGGCTGGTTCGGCCTGCACACCGGCGGCCGGCTCGGGGCGCCGAGCCAGCGCACCACCTACGAGACCTTGCACACCGCGAGCCAGGCAGCACCGGGCCTGCGCGGCGGCCTTACGCGCGAGAGCGCCCAGAACGCCGTCCCCCACCTCCGGCGCCTCCTCGGCGGCGGGGTCGTCCTCGCCGATCGCAGCGGCATGCTCGCCGTCAACGACGTGGACACGAGCCACAGCGCGCTGTTGGAGGGGCCGCTGCACGTCGCGATCACGAGCGGCAAGGTGCAGGTGCTCGCGGCCCGTCAGCTCACCTGCGGCGACTCGCTGTGCCCCCTCCAAGGAGGTGTCGTCGTGCCGCTCCGGGTCGACGGCGAGGTCGTCGGCGCGTTGGGGACGCTCGCGACGGCCCCCTCTTCGACGCTCGCCCGGCTCGGCGCGGAGGTCGCACGGTTCGTCTCCACCCAGCTCGAGCTCGCCCAGCTCGAGCGCGAGCGCTCGAGAGCCGATCGGGCCGAGCTCCGGTTCCTGCGCGCGCAGATCGCCCCGCACTTCGTCTACAACGCCCTCACCGCCATCGAGTCGTTCGTCAGGACCGACCCCGAGCGCGCCCGGGAGCTCCTCGTCGGCTTTGCCGACTTCACCCGCTACAGCTTCCGCAGCCACGGCCAGTGGGTCACGATGGCCGAGGAGCTCCGGCTCGTCGACACCTACCTCGACCTCGAGCGCGCGCGGTTCGGGGACCGGCTCGCCGTGAGCGTGCGGGTCGCTCCCGAGGTGCTGGGCGTGATGCTGCCGTCCCTCGTCATCCAGCCTCTCGTGGAGAACGCGGTCCGCCACGGCCTCGAGCCGAGCGAGCGCCCCGGGTCGCTCGCGATCGCGATCGCCGACGACGGCGACGAGGCCACCGTGCGGATCCAAGACGACGGCGTGGGCGCGGACCCGGTCCACCTGCTGCGGGTCCTCTCGGGGACGGACCCGAGCGAGGCGGTGGGGCTCCACAACGTCGACGAGCGGCTCCGCGCGGTCTTCGGCGAGGACTACGGCCTGCGGATCCGGAGTGCGCCGGGTGCGGGCACCACCGTGACCCTGCGCATCCCCAAGCGGCGTCCCGCCGCGGTCCTGGACTGAGGGCGACCGGGGTGCAGGCGAGCGGAGCGGACGCGACAGCCCGGGGCTCGGCGAGGCTGTCGGTTCTCGCGGTCGACGACGAGGCACCGTCGCTCGACGAGCTTTCCTACCTCCTCGAGCGCTCGGTGCTCGTCGGGCGCGTCGCCCTCGCCCCCAGCGCGACCGACGCCCTCCGGCGCCTTCGCGACGAGGAGTTCGACGTCGTGCTCCTCGACATCCGCATGCCGGGTCTCGACGGGATGGAGCTTGCCCGCGTGCTGGCGCGGTTCGCAGCTCCCCCGGCGGTCGTCTTCGTCACCGCCCACGAGGACCACGCGCTCGAGGCATTCGAGGTCGGCGCCGCGGGGTACCTTCTCAAGCCTGTGGACGCCGCCCGCCTCGACCGGGTGCTGCGCCGCACGCTGCCAGAGGGGGCCCTGCCCGGGGACGCCCGGGCCGGGGACGGGTCGCGCCCGCACGCCCCGCACGCCCCGTCGGAGCCGTCACGGCCAGATGACCCGGGCGCTCCCGACGTCGTCGCGGTCGACGCGGGCAACCGGACGCTCCTCGTCGCGGTGGCGGACATCGCGTGGGTGGAGTCCGCGGGCGACTACGTCCGGCTCCACGTGCGTCAGGGCTCGAGCCACCTGCTCCGCACGTCGATGGCCGTGCTCGAAGAGGAGTGGGCCGAGCGGGGGTTCGTCCGCATCCACCGGAGCTACCTGGTCTCGCTGCGGGCCATCGAAGAGCTTTGGAGCGACGGCGCGCACAGTGCGGTGCGGGTCCTCGGCGAGACGTTGCCGGTCAGCCGGCGCCATGTCCGCGAGCTGCGTGACCGCCTCGTCCGCCTCGTCCGGACGCCGGGGAGGTAGCGCGCCCCGCGCGCCGCTGGGCGGGCCGTCTGCCTCAGGAGCCGGGGGGCTGCACCGAGGACCAGTTCGCGATCGACGGCTCGATCCGACCCGCCGGTCCCTGGCCGAAGACCCGGAGCAGGTTGCCGGTGATGCGCGCGACGTCGGTGGCGGGGCACGGCCCCGGCGACGGCTCGCAGATCGACAGGCGCGAGATCCAGCTCACCGTGCCGCTCTCGAAGATCCCCGCGTTGCTCGCAGGGTCCGTGTAGTAGGTCATGTCCGAGTAGGTGTCGCCGTTCCAGGCGCCCTGGTTCGTGTAGGCGCTGGTGAGCGGCACCGGGGAATGGCCGAGCACCTGGAGGTCGGGCGGCGCTGTCGGCGGGTCGACGTGCTCGATGTCCGAGCGGATCACGTCGGGGATCTGTGTCCCGTCCCTGAGGCCGGTGCCCTTGAAGATCCACGACGACGCGTCGTAGACGACGAAGGGCAGCGGCGTCGCGTCTGTGGCGACGTAGCCGCTGTACTCCCCCCCGATGAAGCGTGTCGGCGGCCAGTTCGTCGGCGGTGTGGCGAACGTGTTGCCGGTCACTGTGCGTGTCTGCCCGGTGCCGTCGAGGGGGTCCTCTGTGGCGGCGCGGTAGTCGACCTCCTCGCGGTCAGGCCCGATCGGGGAGGCCTGGAGGCGGGCGTGGCGCACGAGGGGCGCCGCACCGAGGAAGGCGACGTTCACCCCGTGGGCGACGGCCTGCTGCACGGCGTCTCGCTCGGTGGTGGTCCACAGCTCGTCGTGGCCGAGCGAGAGGTAGACCTTGTGGTGGAGCACGATCGAAGGGTGCTGGGACACCGTGATGTCGGTGACGTAGGCGGCGTCGAGGCCGTGCTGCTCCATGAAGCGCACGAGCGGGTACTCGTCGCCGAGGAAGTCCGACGCGCCCTCGCCTGTCTGCATCGGACGGTCGAAGGACACGATGCGCGCGCGGTTGCAGGGCGGGTAGGAGCCGGTCTGCCCCAACGTGCACGGACCCTGGCCCTGGTAGAAGGTGTAGCCGCCGTAGGTGTTCCACCCCTCCTCGGTGAGGCTGCGGGCGACGACGAGGTAGGTCGCCCGGCTCGCGGGGTCCCAGACCGTCAAGAGGACGTAGCTCTGCTGGCCGCCGCTCGCGACGAGCTTCAAGAGGTAGTCCCCCTGGACGAAGGCACTGGTGATCCGCATCGTGAGCGAGCGGTGCCAGTTGTCGCAGCGCACCATGTTGACCCCAGGCGTGAGCGGGCACGGCGGCTGGACGCCGCCGCGCACGGCCTTGGACTCCCAGATCTCCCGGGCACCCTTCCCCTGGTAGTAGCCCATCCGGTAGGCGACGACGCGGAACGTCGGTGATGTGGTCGTGACGTAGAGCCCGACACTCTGGCCGACGGCGGCGTACGTCGTGCTGGCCCACCCCTGGATCGTGCCGGTCGGCGGCTCGTGGGTGATCTCCCAGGCGGTCGTGCCGGGCTTGCGGTTCTCCGCGACGATCGCGGGCGACACCACTCCGTCGGGCCCGAGGTAGGGCCGTGCGCGGGCGGCCGCCGTGCGGGTGTGATGGCCGGGGTGCGTCGGCGGCTTGTCCGCGACGGCTGGGCCGCCGCCGGCGCGGCTCACGCCGATGCCGATGCCCGCGGCAACAAGCGCGAGCACGAGGACCGCGCCAGCGCGCCGGCGGGCCCGCCGGCGCCTCCGCCGGCGACGCTCCCCTGCGGGCACCACGCTCTGATGATGGCACCTGCGCGTGCCGAGGGCGCGGGCGGGTGCACCCGCCGGTCTCCCGGACGGCGCGTCGTGCCTTCTGGCGAGGCATCCCGGGCGGCGCTGCCCGGGTGCCGGGCCCCGACGGGTGTAGCGTGGGGGATCCGGCGGCGACCGCCTGCCGGCTGGCTCGACGGGGTCCTGTGGGCCCCGGGGGGACGACGGAGGGGATCATGTCAGGGCGCAAGGCCGCGGTGCTCATCGGATCGTTGTCGCTCGCTGCAGCAGCGGCGCTCGCCGCGCTGCCGGTGGGCGTCGCCGGCGCGGCGCCGGCGCGCCCTGAGGCGCGCCAGCACGCGGTCTGCCCCGCGGTGGCGCGGGGGTACGCGAGGTGCCTCGCCCACGTCGTCAACGCCCCGGCACCCGAGGGGCACCGCCCCGGGCCGAGCGCGACCACCCCACACGGCTACTCCCCCGCCACGATCACCGGCGCGTACGGCTTTGCGACCACGGGCGGTGCGGGCGAGACGATCGGGATCGTCGACGCCTATGGCGCGCCCACAGTCACAAGCAACCTCGAGACCTTCTCCTCGTACTACGGGCTCGGCACATGCACGCACGCGGACGGCTGCTTCACCAAGGTGAACCAGTCCGGGGGCACCTCGTACCCGAGGGCCATATCGGACTGGGCGCTCGAGCAGAGCCTGGACGTCGAGTGGGCGCACTCGATGGCGCCCAAGGCCCACATCCTCCTCGTCGAGGCGACCACATCGAGCTTCACAAACCTGCTCACGGCGGTCTCCTACGCGGCGTCGCACGCCAACTACGTCTCGATGAGCTGGGGCGGGACAGAGTTCTCCGGCGAGACGGCCGACGATTCGGCCTACTTCACCAAGTCCGGCGTGAGCTACTTCGCGGCCGCGGGCGACACGGGCGCCTCGGTCCTCTACCCCTCGGCCTCCCCCGACGTCGTCTCGGTGGGCGGCACCACGCTCACGGTGACAGGCACGACCTGGAAGGCGGAGACCGCCTGGAAGACAGCCGGCGGCGGGTGCAGCAGCTACGAGACCGCCAACCAGGCGCAGTCGGCGTACCAGACATATGCGAACGTCACATGCGGCGGCAAGCGCGCCACCCCCGACATCTCCCTCGACGCCAACCCGGCAACCGGGGTCTCGGTCTACGACACCGAGCGGCTGTCGACAGGCCAGTCCGGCTGGCTCCAGGTCGGTGGGACGAGCGCGTCGACCGTGATGGTGGCCGCCCACGCCGCAGAGACCGCCAGCGCGGTCAACGCCTCCGTCCTCTACAGCCACACGCTGAAGGTGTACGACGTGACCTCGGGCTCCAACGGCCACACATGCACGGTCGGCTACGACCTGTGCACCGGCCTCGGGAGCTGGAACACAGCGGCCGGCACGACCGGGGGCTCCTCGTCGGGCGCCACGACAGGCACGCTCTCGTTCACACCCAGCGCAGGCCAGACGCTCGCCGCGGGGGCGCAGTCGGCGCCGATCGCCGTGACGCTGAGCTCGACTGCGACGAGCGGGCTCACAGTCAGCCTCGCGACGACGACAGGGGGCTTCTCGACCACAGCGAACGCCACGAGCTACTCGACGACCCTCACCCTCCACGTCAGCGCCACAGCTTTCAAGAGCCAGACCTTCTATTACGAGAGCACCAAGGCGGGCGCGCACACGGTCAGCGCGTCCGCGACCGGCTGGACCTCGGCGTCGCAGACCGAGACCGTCACGGCGGCGGCGCTCTCTCGCATCGCGGTCTCCCCCGCAAACGCGACGGTCCCAGAAGGGGGCACCCAGACGTTCAGCGCGACCGGGTTCGACAAGTACACAAACCCGGTCACGCTCAGCGCACCCTCGTGGAGCCTCACATCCTCCTCGCTCGGCACCCTCGCACCGGTGTCGGGGCAGAGCACGACGTTCACGGCGGGCACAACTTCGGGCACCGGGAGCATCAAGGTCACGACAGGGACGATCTCCGGATCGGCAACGGTGACCGTGAGCGCCGCAGCCGCGCTCGAGGCCTCGATCCACGTCGGCTCGTCCTCCAAGCACGGGCCGTGGTGGCACACGCCGATCACGGTCCACGCCACACAAGGCGGCGTCGCGGTCTCCGGAGCGACAGTGAGCCTCACGGTCTACGCCGGCAGGTCGTGCAGCGGGACGGTCGAGGCGACCGGGACCGGGAGCACCGGGACGAACGGCACAGTCGCCTTCACATTCAAGACGAGGAGCACGGGGACATACTGCGCCCTGGCCCTCGTCCGTGACGGCAGCCAGTCGACCAACGTGAGCGAGGCCTTCACGGTGTAGGCGCGCGGGGTGGGCCCGCAGGGAGCCCCCGCCGGCGGCCGAGCCCCCGCTCAGCCCTCGCCGGCGGGCGAGTCCGGCTCGCCGCCCGGTGCGGCCGTCGCCCGGGAGTCCGGCGTCCACGCAGGGGGCGCACTCGTCGCACGGGAGTCGGGCACAGGCGGCGCAGCGGCGACGACGCTCGTCGGGCGCACGACGCTCGACAGGACGAGCTCACGGTCGGGCTCTGCGGGCGCCTCCAGGGGGTCGTCGTCGACGATCATGATCTGGGCGATGAGCACGTCGGGGTCGTAGTCGTCGAACTCCTCCTCGTCGGGCGCCGGCGTGAGGTAGCCGCCGAGGAGGCCGACGGCGCTCGCGATCACGAGCAGCGGCAGCCAGTGGCTCGGGCCGGGGTCGAAGATGCCCAGCGCCGACATCGTGAAGATGAGGACGAGCCCAACCCCGAAGCCCGGGATGAAGAAGCGGACCGCGCGCATCCAGCGGTTCTGGGGGAGCTGGTGGCGTGCCATGGCGAGGAGGCCGAAGACGAGGGAGGTCAAGGTGAGCAGGAGCACCGCCAGCCCGAAGAGCCCGTAGAGGGACACGATCGAGCCGTGCACGTCGGTCACCGCGGACTGAGAAGCGATCGCCGCGCCGCTCGCCGACAGGAGCGTGAACGTCGCGTCGACGAGCCCGGTCGCCTCGTTGCCGATCCCGGTCAGGCTGACGGCGAACGTGAGGGTCCGCGTCGCGTGGGGCGCCACGGCGAGGCTGACCGCGCTGTCGTAGGAGAAGAGAGGCAGCGCCATCACGTCGCCTTGGAACCGGACCGTCGTGACCCGCAGCGCGGCGCCCCCCGCCGTGACGGTCACGTGGACGCGGGCGGGTCGCGCCGGCTCGAGGACGATGGGATGCGCGTCGGACGAGGTCGCGGCGGGCCGGCCGTTGACGACGATGCGCAGCTGCCCCGCGTGCGCCTGCGCTGCCGCGTGGGCGCGGTCCGCGTGGGCGCGGTCCGCGTGGGCGCTTGCCGCGCCGGCCGCCGGCGCCGTGAGGAGCACGGGGCACGCTGCGGCGGCAAGGAGCGCCGCGCCGGCCAGCCAGCGTCGCGCCGGGCTCCCGGGGA
>JAJYXS010000190.1 GCA_021801615.1 Actinomycetes bacterium | reverse complement strand
GGGACTCGTGTCGAAGATCCGAGTTTCTCGGGGCTTTTTCTCGGGGCCTTATCAATCCTGCGTACGCATGCGTATGCAGGGTGTGCGCGGCGAGATGTCGCCGGTGAGCTGCGGTTCCGCGGCGACCGGCACGTCGATGTCGTCCTCCGAGGCAGTCTTGCGTGTGCACGCATAGGGCATGCGTACGCACTGCACTGATCAACGAGATCTCGACGGACCGCGCCCGAAGTGGTGCTCAGGGTGCTGCCGCGGCATCGCGTCGGGCGCTCTGGGCGTGCGTACAGTGCGCCCGACCGCTCAGATGGAGCGATCTGGACGGCTTGCTGGAGTTAGCAGACGGCCCAGCGCCGTGCCAGATATCGATCCCCGTGCCGGCAGGGAGGACGCGACCGCCGGAGGAGAGACGCCGCGATTACGGGACGCCGCCAGGAGCGAGTGGGCGGCCTACGCGAGATGTCGCAACCGACGCGCCGTGATCACCGTTGCGACCACCGCGAAAAGAACCAGGAATGCCCCAGCGATGCCCTGGAACAGCGGGAAACGCGATGCCGGCTGGTAGCTCACCCAGTACGAGACGTGGTGCAAGGCCAAGAGGTGAAGGGCGCTGCCCGAGCTCGTCTTGTTGGCGCTGAGCAGCGCCAGCATCCGTGTCGACTGCTTAGGGCTCAGGGCTCTCCCGTGCGGGCCGGTCATCCATGCCCGGATGAGCCAGGCGCCTCGTGGACCTTCACCTGTGTACGCCTGGCGGCCGATTGCTCCGACGTTCAGCCCTTGGGGTGTGATGGTCTTGCTCACACGTGGGGCGATCGAGACCAGCTCTCGTACGCCCACGGCGATCGCGGCGGCGACGAGCCCCCCGACGACGACCAACGCGGTCGCCATCGCTGACACCGTTTTCCTCATGATCGTGCCGATGAACGCCCCAACGGCGAGCCCCAGCACCGACCAGGCTGCAAGCAGCCACCACGACGTCACGAAGTTGCCCGGGAGCCAGATGGCCTCGCCGACGTCGACGACCTCGAAGGGGTGAGCCCATCCGGCGATCAGGAGCCCGAGCACGACGCCACCGACGGCAACGAACGCTCCGAGCATCGTGATGGCGGCCACCAAGTAGCGCGTCCGGCTGGTGGCCTGGGAGAAGGCGAACCGGTACGTCCCGGACTCGAGCTCTCTCGCGACGAGGGGCGCACCGAGGAAGACGCCGACGATGACCGGAAGGACCTGCAGCACGAAGAGCATCGCCGAGATCGGGTCCGTCATGTTCGAGAAGTTGTTCGAGATCGTCGGGCACGCTGCTTGGATCCGATCCGTCAAGCAGTGGTCCGCCACGTACGTCGCGAACATCGAGCGAGCGGGCCCCTCACCAACGAGAATGGCGACTGCGCACACGATGTAGAGGGCGAGCATCCCGAGGAATGCGCCGCGGTGCTGAAGCCGGACCACTTTTGCGAGGCGACGCCACTCGGGCACGTCTCGGATAGCGGTGCTGGGGAAGCCGCTCCCGACGGCCGCAGTCGACTCCGCCACGGTCATGCGATTGCCCGCCGCTTGAGCAGGCACACCGTCGCCATCACGCACAACGCCGCTACGGCCAGCACCACGACTCCCTCGACTCCCTGGAACATCCAGAAGTGGCCAGGAGGCTGGTAGGAAACCCAGAACGAGACGTGGTGCGCCGCCAACCAGTGATCGCCGCTCGCCGCCGTCCGGGTAGAGAGCGCGTTTTCGACGTGCACCGACGCCGAGCGGTCGAGGACACGTCCGCCTGGCCCGGTCATCCAGCTGCGCACGAGCCAGCTGCCTGGAGGTACGTGCCAACCTGGCTGAGGCGGAGAGTTGATCGTGCCGAGCACCATGTTGCCGACTTCGCTCTTAAACCGGGCCGTCGATGCGCCGACGTGAAGCAGCTCGGGGAGGACCACGTGCGCCGCGACGATCAGCCCTCCGACGAGGGCGGCGGTCGCCGCCATCGCAGCGACGGTGCGACGGATGAGGGTGCCGAGGAACGCGCCGAGGACGAGAGCCGACACGGTCCAGGCCGGAAGCAGCCACCACGTCGTCACGAACGGCGTCGCCTGCCATGGGCTGTCGAGGGGCGTGAGGACCACGTCGTAGACGTGCGCGTACCACCCGCCGAAGACCAGACCCAGAACAACCGCCATCACCGTCGCACCGCCAGCCAGTGCCCCGAGGGTGGCGAGCACGAGGCGAGATCGGGGAGTCGCCTGCGTCCAGGCGAAGCGAAACGTGCCCGACTCGATCTCCCGAGAGACGAGCGGCGCACCGACGAACACGCCGACGAGCAGCGGCAGGGCGCTCAGCGCGATGCCGATCGTCGTGAAGGTGGACTGGCCGCCGAGGGCGAGCGCAGCGGTATTGCAGGTGCCCGGCACGAGTTGGCGTCCGACGCAGCCGCCGGCGACGAAGGCGGCGTAGCTCGCATCGACTCGGGACCTCTCGACGACGATCGCAACGACGAATGCGACGAATACGACGAGGAGCGCGAGGCACCCGCCTCGGTGCTGCAACCAGGCGACGCGGAGCAGCTTGCGCTGAGCGTCCCGGGTCGAGGTCTCCTCGAGGTATCCGAGGTGGGACGAGCCGCCTTCGAGCGCGGTGGTCATTGCGCCAGCTCACCTGCTGCCGTGGCCGCGACGGCGACCGGCCCCGAGCGCCCCACGAGTGACGGATCACGTAGGTATGCAAGGACGAGCTCGTCGAGTGACGGCGCGTCTACCTCCCAGCCGATCGGCGTCTCGATCGGACGGTCGTGGCGGACAAGGAGCTGCACCCTGCGCGCCGCCTTCTCGGCATGCACCACGCAGAGGTGCTCGCCAACGCGCTCCGCCTCGTCAGCGGGTCCGTTCAATACGGTGTGCTCGGCGAGGATGTCTTCGATGGGGCCGACGAGCTGCAGACGACCCTGGGCCATGAGAACCAGATAGTCCGCGACCCGCTCGAGCTCGGAGACGACATGGGAGGAGAAGACGACCGACACCCCCTCCTCTGCGGCCATCGTCATGACGAGCGCCATCACGTCATGACGCGCGACGGGATCGAGGCGCGCCAGCGGCTCGTCGAGCATCAACAGGTGAGGATGGCGCGCGAGCGCGAGGGTGAGCGCGAGCTGTGCCTGCTGGCCGCCGGAGAGCTTCCCCACCCTGCGCTTCACGGGGATGTCGAGTGCCCGGAGGCGCGCGCTCGCGAACGGGCGGTCGAAGCGCCGGTTCAGGTTGGCTGCGACCTCGACCATCTCGTTCACGGAGAGATGCCGATAGAGGGGAGCGTCCTGGGCGACGAACGCGATGCGCTCCAAGGCGTCGAGGGAGCCCGCCGGGAGGTCGCCGAGTAGGCCGACCGTGCCGCACGTCGCCTCCGTAAGCCCGACCGCGCAGTGAAGGAGCGTCGTCTTCCCCGCGCCATTGGAGCCGGCGAGCGCCACGATGCGGCCCTCGGGGATCGCGAGCGTGCAGTCGCTCACCGCCCAGGTCTGGCCGTAGCGCACGCCGAGCCCGAAGGTCTCCAGGACGTTCATGCCACGCCCCCTGCACTCCGTCCCGAAGCTCGTCCATCCCGTGAACTGGCCGCCCTACTCTTGCGGCCTTCACGGAAATCCCGCAGCGCGGACTGGAAGAGCGCGGCAATGCCGTCGTCGTCGAGGCCGGCGGCGGTCGCATCGCGCAGCCAGCCGTCGACGAGACGCTTGCGCAGTGCGTTCAGCGTCGCGAGATCGACCGTCTCGGGCGAGGCAAGCACGAACGTGCCCTGACCGGGACGCCCCCCGATCAAGCCCTCCTGCTCGAGATGCCGGTATGCCTTCTGCACCGTGTTGGGATTGATGGAGAGCGACGCCACGACGTCCTTCAGGCGAGGAAGCCGGTCACCCTGGACGAGGTAGCCGAGACGGATCGCATGCTCGACCTGATGCACGAGCTGGAGATACGTCGGGACGCCCGAGCGTGGATCAAGTCTGAAGATGAGGGGTGATCGCGCCTCATCATCGCCCTTCCCTATGGTCATAGTAAAAGAGTATCGCCAGGGGCCGCAGAACGCAAGCGCGTCGACAAGTG
>JAJYXS010000053.1 GCA_021801615.1 Actinomycetes bacterium | reverse complement strand
TGAGCATCCCGAATGGTTCCGGCACCGCCCCGACGGTTCGATCCGCTACGCGGAGAACCCTCCGAAGTCCTACGAAGACATCTACCCCTTCGACTTCGAGAGCGACGATTGGTGGGGGCTGTGGCTCGCGCTGCTCGACGTCGTCCACTTCTGGATCGGCCACGGCGTACGCGTCTTCCGTGTCGACAATCCGCACACGAAGCCCTTCGCGTTCTGGGAGTGGCTCATCTCGACCGTGAAGGACGACCACCCGGACACGATCTTCCTCGCCGAGGCGTTCACCCGGCCCTCGGTGATGTACCGATTGGCGAAGCTCGGGTTCACGCAGTCCTACACCTATTTCGCGTGGCGCAACACGAAGTGGGAGCTCGAGTCCTACATGAGGGAGCTCGAGCTCGTCGCGCACTTCTTCCGTCCGAATTTCTGGCCGAACACGCCTGACATCCTGACCGAGGTGCTCCAGAGCGGAGGTAGGGCGGCGTTCGTGTCCCGCCTGGTCCTCGCAGGGACGCTCGCGGCGAGCTATGGCGTGTACGGGCCCGCGTTCGAGCTGCAGGAGCACGTGCCGCGCTCGCCCGGCTCCGAGGAGTACGCAGGTTCGGAGAAGTATGCCGTTCGCCATTGGGACCTCGGCAGGCCGGACAGCCTCGCTCCGCTCATGGCGCGCCTGAACGCCGCGCGGCGGGCGCATCCGGCCCTCCAGCGCAACGACACGCTGCGGTTCCATGCGACCGACAACGACCAGCTGATCGCGTACTCGAAGACGTCGGGTGACGACGCCGTGCTCGTGGTGGTGAACCTGGATCCGAGGTACCCACAGTCCGGCTGGGTGCAACTGGGGCAATTCGGCGGCGGCTCAGGCGAGCCGATCGAAGTCCACGACCTGCTCACGGACGCGCGCTACCGATGGGAGGGAACGCAGAGCTTCGTCATCCTCGATCCAGCGGCGATGCCCGCGCACGTGCTCGCGATCGAGCGGGAGACGGCCTCGGCAAAGGAGCGGGAGACGGCCTCAAAGGACGCGTCGTGACGGTCACCGGTGAGCGCGCCGAAGAGCGCCCGGCGCAGATGGCGAGGAGCGTCCCGGTGGGCGGTGAGGCCCACTGGTACCAGGACGCCGTCTTCTACGAGCTGCACGTCAGGGCGTTCAGCGACAGCAACGGCGACGGCGTCGGCGACTTCCGGGGCCTCACCCAGAAGTTGGGCTACCTGGAGGAGCTCGGCGTGACGACCCTCTGGCTCCTGCCCTTCTACCCGTCTCCGTTGCGCGACGACGGGTACGACATCGCGGACTATCGCGACGTCCATCCGTCGTACGGGACCTTGCGGGACTTCCGGACGTTCCTGCGCGAGGCGCATCGCCGTGGGTTGCGCGTCGTCACCGAGCTCGTCCTCGCGCACACCTCGGACGCGCATCCGTGGTTCCAGCGCGCCCGGCGATCGCGGCCGGGAAGCTCGTACCGGGACTTCTACGTGTGGAGCGAGACTCCAGACCGCTTCAAGGACGCGCGCGTCATCTTCCGGGACTTCGAGAGCTCCAACTGGGCGTTCGATCCCGTCGCGGGCGCCTACTTCTGGCACCGCTTCTACTCGCACCAGCCGAGCCTGAATTACGACAACCCGGCGGTGCAGGAGGCGATGTTCGACGTCGTCGACTACTGGCTGGAGATGGGAGTGGACGGCCTCAGGCTCGACGCCGTTCCTTACCTGTACGCTCGTGAAGGCACCTCCTGCGAGAACCTCCCCGAGACGTTCGAGTACCTGCGCCGTCTGCGCGCGCACATCGATGGTCGCTACTCGGACCGGATGCTGCTCGCCGAGGCGAACCAATGGCCCGAGGACGCCGTCGCGTACATGGGCAACGGCGATGCGTGCCACATGGCCTTTCACTTCCCGCTCATGCCGCGCATGTTCATGGCCGCCCGCCAGGAGGACAGGTACCCGATCGTCGACATCCTGGCGGAGACCCCGCCTGCGCCGCCGGGCTGCCAGTGGGCGCTGTTCCTGCGCAACCACGACGAGCTGACCCTCGAGATGGTCACCGACGAAGAGCGCGACTACATGTACCGCTCCTTCGCGCAGGAGCCGCGAGCTCGGGTGAACGTCGGGATCCGGCGCCGCCTCGCACCGCTCCTCGGGAACGACAGGACGCTGATCGAGATGATGAACGGCCTGCTCTTCTCGTTGCCGGGCACGCCGATCGTCTACTACGGCGACGAGATCGGCATGGGGGACAACATCTACCTGCGCGACCGCGACGCCGTGCGCACGCCGATGCAGTGGAACTCCGACCGGAACGCGGGGTTCTCGAGGGCGAACCCCCAGCAGCTCTACCTCCCGGTCGTCATCGACCCGGTGTACCACGCAGAGGCGGTCAACGTGGAAGCCGCCGAGGCGAACCCGAGCTCGCTCCTGTGGTGGATGCGCCGGATGATCCACCTCCGCCAGCGCTACAGGGCCTTCAGCCGAGGCACGCTCGAGCATCTGCGCCCCTCAAACCGCAAGGTGCTCGCGTTCCTGCGCCGCTACGAGGAGGAGCTCCTCCTCGTCGTCGTGAACCTGTCGCGCTTCGCCCAATGCGTCGAGCTCGACCTGTCCGCCGTGTGCGGCGCGGTCCCCGTCGAGGTGTTCGGCGGCACGAGGTTTCCGCCAGTCGGCGAGCTGCCGTACTTCCTCACCCTCGGACCCCACGGCTTCTACTGGTTCTCGCTCGAGCTCGACCCCGAGTCCCGCCGAGGCCCCGAGGCCCGTCTCAGCGCGAGGAGGCGGTGGGACGAGGTGCTGTCGAACCCGCGTGCGCTCGAATCGGTGCTGGTGCGCCATATCCCCGGCAGGCGGTGGTTCGTCTCGAAGGCCCGCAGCGCGACCTCGGTGACCGTGCTCGACTCCCTGCCGGTGGGGGACCCGACGGCGCCTGTCGCCCATCTCGTCGTCGCACGGGTGGAGCTCGACCAGGGGTCGCCCGAGCAGTACCTGCTCGCCCTCGGCTACGCGGGGGGCGAGCGGGCGCAGACGCTACGCCGTTTGCGACCAGAGGCGATCGTCGCAGACCTGCGCGTCGGCGACGAGGAAGGGGTCCTGTTCGACGCGGTGTCGGAGCCGGAGCTGTCCTGGCAGGTGCTCTCGATGATCGGCCGGCGACGATCGGTCCCGTCGCGCGCGGGGCGCGCGTGGGGAGCTCCGTCGCCCGCGTACCGCTCGATCCGACGCCACGTGCCCGACGACGTCCAGCCGTCGGCGATGACGGCCGAGCAGTCCAACAGCTCCGTCGCCTTCGCGGACCGAGCGATCCTGAAGTACTTCCGGCGGCTCGAGGAGGGCACCAACCCCGGCGTCGAGCTCCTGCGGTTCCTCGGCGAGCGGGCGCACTTCGCCAACGCGCCCCGGGCCGGGGGCAGCCTCGAGTACCGCTCGAACCAGCGGGCGAGCCGGCCGATCACGCTCGTGTCGCTCGAAGAGATGGTGCCGAACGAGAGCGACGGCTGGAATTACGTCGTCGACGCGCTGAGCCGGCGTCTCGAGGAGGCGATCGCCCACGGGGCGGAGGGCTCCCCCGCGCCGTCCTCGCCTGAGCTCCTCGGGCTCGCAGACGACGACGAGCCTCCCGACGAGCTCTTCGACCACGTCGAGTGGGCGTCGCTCCTCGGACGCCGCACCGGCGAGCTCCACGTCGCGCTCGCCTCGGACAGGTCGGATCCGGCGATGGCGCCCGAGCCCATGACCCCGGTGGACCGTTTGTCCCTCTACCATGGCGCCGGCAGCTTCGTGAGGCGCGCGTTTCGCCAGCTCCGCGAGTCGGAGCTCGCCACGGCCCCTGCGGTCGCGGAGGTGTTGAAGAGGGAGCGGGAGCTCGGAGACCGTTTTCGCGCCATCGCGACGGTGCCGGCCGGCTCGCTGAGGATCCGGGTGCACGGTGACTACCACCTCGGCCAGGTCCTGTGGACGGGGAAGGACATCGTGATCATCGATTTCGAAGGCGAGCCCACGCGCTCGCTCGGGCAGCGGCGCCTGAAGCGGCCCGCAGCGACGGACCTCGCCGGCATGATCCGCTCGTTCCACTACGCGTCCCGAGCGGTCGCGATGCGCGCGGACCGGGACCTCGTCGGACCTCAAGGCCATCGTGAGCTCGGACCTTGGCTCTCGAGCTGGTACCACTGGATGTCCGCAGCGTTCCTGCGGTCGTATCTCGCCGTTCCCGGTGTCGGCCGGCTCCTCCCCGATGACCGGACGGAGCTGGGCGTGCTGATCGACTTCTTCGTGCTGGAAAAAGCCGTGGCCGAGCTCTCCTACGAGGCGAACGCGCGTCCGGACTGGGTCGAGATCCCGGCGCTGGGGATCCTCGAGGTGCTGGGGGACTCCCAGTGAGCGAGGATCTCCGGGCCCTCGCGGAGCTCTACGACGTGGAGACCTCGTACGTGGACGCGTCCGGAGCGCGGCGGGACGCCAGCGCAGAAGTGCTCCGTGCGGTCCTCGTCGCGATGGGGGCGCCGATGACAGACCCTCCCTCGGCCATGCGCGAGGAGCTCCTGCGCCGCCACGAACAGGTGCTCGAGCCCGTCGTCGCACTGCCCGCGGTAGGTACCCAGGCCGTCGAGGTCGGCATCCCGCGCTCCGTGCACCCGCGCGACTGCTGGCTCGCGCTCGAGGCGGAGGACGGCGCGACCCGCCACATGCGGCTCATGGCCGCCATCCATCGCCCGCTCGGCTCGGCGAGCCTCGAGGGCCGTGCGATGGACCGGTACGAAGCGCAGCTCAGCACCCCGGTCGAGATGCTGGCCCCCGGCTACTACGGGCTGCGGATCGAAGGTCCCGGCGTCGACGCGGCCTCGACGGTCGTGGTGGCGCCGCGCTGCCCGGTTCCCGAGCGAAGCTGGGGTGCCTTCCTCCCTGTGCACGCGATGCGCACGGGCTCGGATTGGGGCGTGGGGAGCTACTCGGCCCTTCGGGAGACCGCGCGCTGGGTGGGTGACCTCGGCGGTGGCTTCGTCGGCGTGCTCCCGCTGTACCCGGGGTACTACGGAGAGCCTCTGGAGGTGAGCCCGTACCTGCCCGTGACGAGGCTGGGCTGGAACGAGCTGTACATCGATGCGACCACCCTTCCCGAGCTCGAGGTGTCGCAGGAGGCCCGTGCGCTCCTGGCGTCGGACAAGTTCACGGGCGCGCTGCGAGCGCTGCGCGCCAGCGAGCACGTCGACTATTCGACGTCGATGTCGCTCCTCTTCGAGGTGCTCCAGCCGCTCTCGAACGCGCTGTTCTCCTCGGCTTCCCGCCGACGCGAAGAGCTCGAGGCGTTCGCGCGTTCTCGGCCCGACCTGGTCGCGTACGCGCGGTTCCGGGCAGGCCAGCGGGTCGAGCCCCTTGTCGTCACTGGCGACGCACCCGACCCAGCCGGCTCCCGCGACGCCCCCGTCCCGGACGACGCAGCCGCGAGGTGCCACCTCTACGCGCAGTGGGTGGCGGAGCAGCAGCTCGCCGGCGCGGGGACCAACCTCCTCCTCGATCTGCCCGTGGGCGTCCATCCGCAAGGCTTCGACACGCGCTTGGAGCCGGCGGCCTTCGCGCAGGGCGTCGAGGGCGGCTCCCCTCCCGACGAGTTCTTCGCCGAGGGGCAGCGCTGGTCCTTCCGCCCGTTCCACCCCCGAGGGTTGCGTGCCCAGAGGTACCGGCACTTCATCGCGGTGCTGCGCCACGCGATGCGCCACGCGTCGATCCTCCGTCTCGACCACGTGATGGGCCTCTACCGCCTCTACTGGGTTCCCGCCGGGTCCGACGCCACGGAGGGCACCTACGTCCGCTACCGAGACGACGAGCTCCGGGCGATCGTGGCCCTCGAGGCGCACCGGTCGCGTACCGCGGTGGTCGGTGAGGATCTCGGGACGGTGCCCGAGGAGGTGCGCGAGGGCATGGCGAACGACAGGATGCTGCGTTCCTGGGTGTTGCAGTTCGAGATGACGCCCGGGGCACCCTTGCCCGACCCGCCCGAGCTCTCGATGGCGAGCATCGGGACGCACGACCTTCCTCGGTTCGTGTCGTTCTGGGAGTCGCCGCAGCGCTCGCGCTGGAGAAGGGCGCTCGGTGGGGACGCACGCCGTGGCCTTCGCGCCTGCCTCGACCATCTCGCCGCGGGGCCCGCGCGTCTCGTGCTCGCAGACGTGGAGGACGTGTGGCTCGAGCGCGAGCCCCACAATCGTCCTGGCACCGGCGCGGACGCCGGGAACTGGCAGCACCGATCGGCACGCACGCTCGAGGAGATCTTCGCAGACCCCGACGTCCGCGGCGCGTTCGAGCGGATCGACGACCTGCGCCGCGAGGGGGAGACCCTGTGATCACCGCGGACGACCTGTTCCTCTTCAACGAGGGGACGCACCGCCGTCTGGCAGAGAAGCTGGGCGCGCACCTCTGCGACGACGGTGTCCACTTCGCGGTGTGGGCGCCCAGCGCACGAGGCGTGTCCGCGGTGGGCGACTGGAACTGGTGGAGCCCGGACGCCGACCGGCTCTCCGCGCGCGGGAGCTCGGGCATCTGGGAGGGTTGGTCCGGGCACGCCCGCAACGGGCAGGTCTACAAGTACGCGATCACCACGGCGCAGGGCGACGTGCTCTACAAGGCCGACCCGTTCGCGTCGTTCTGCGAGCTCCCGCCCAAGACCGGCTCGGTGATCTGGGACCTCGCCTACGAATGGGGCGACGACGAGTGGATGGCCACGCGCGGAGAGCGCCAGAGCGTGCGCTCGCCGATCTCGATCTACGAGGTCCACATCGGGAGCTGGCGGCGCTCGCGCTCCGGCCCGGACCGGCTCCTCTCGTATCGAGAGCTCGCCCCCCAGCTCGTCGAGCACGTCCGGCGCAGCGGGTTCACCCATGTCGAGCTCCTGCCCGTCATGGAGCATCCGTTCTACGGCAGCTGGGGTTACCAGACGACGGGGTACTTCGCGCCCAGCGCACGCTATGGGACGCCGCAGGACTTCATGGCGCTCGTCGACGCGCTGCACCAGTCCGGGATCGGCGTCATCCTCGACTGGGTGCCCTCCCACTTCCCGGCCGACGAGTTCGCGCTCGCGTCCTTCGACGGCACCCACCTCTACGAGCACGCCGACCCTCGGCGGGGAGTGCACCCGGACTGGAACAGCCTGATCTTCAACTACGGACGCCACGAGGTGCGAAGCTTCCTCGCGTCGTCGGCAGACCACTGGCTTCGCGCCTACCACGCCGACGGGCTGCGGGTCGACGCGGTGGCCTCGATGCTGTACCTCGACTACTCGCGCAAGCCCGGCGAGTGGGTCCCGAACGTCCACGGCGGGCGCGAGGACCTGGACGCGATCGGCTTTCTTCGCCAGCTGAACACCGGCATCTACGCCGACCACCCCGGCGTGCTGACCGTCGCCGAGGAGTCCACCGCATTTCCCGGCGTGTCCCGGCCCGTCCACTTCGGGGGTCTCGGGTTCGGGTTCAAATGGGACATGGGCTGGATGCACGACACGCTCGACTACCTGGGCCGTGACCCGGTGCACCGCCGCTGGCACCACGGGGAGCTCACCTTCCGGGCCGTCTACGCGTTCAGCGAGAATTTCGTCCTTCCTCTCTCCCACGACGAGGTCGTGCACGGCAAGGGATCCCTGCTCGCCAAGATGCCCGGAGACGACTGGCAGCGACGCGCCAATCTTCGGCTGCTCTACGGCTACCAGTACGCGCTGCCCGGGAAGAAGCTGCTGTTCATGGGATCGGAGCTCGCGGGCTGGCGCGAGTGGGACCACGACGAGGGGCTCGAGTGGGAGCTGCTCGACGACGAACGTCACGCGGGGGTGTGCCGGTGGGTGCGGGACCTGAACGTGCTGTACCGGGACGAGCCAGCGCTGCACGAGCTCGACGCCGACCCTGGAGGCTTCGAGTGGGTGCGGTCCGAGGACGCCGACATCAGCGTGCTCAGCTTCCTTCGCCGGTCCTCGAGCGGGCGCGTCGTCCTCGTCGTCTGCAATTTCACGCCGGTGCCACGGGAAGACCTGCTGGTCGGCGTGCCCCTCGGAGGCTTCTGGCGGGAGGTCTTGAGCTCCGACGCGCCTCAGTACGGCGGGAGTGGCGTGAGCAACGGGGAGGGCGTCCACGCCCGACCGGTTCCCTCCCACGGGCGGCCCTTCGCCCTCACGCTGGTCGCGCCGCCGCTCGCCTGCGTCTTCTTCGCGCCAGAGCCCGGCTCCGGCTCCGGCGACACGGACGGGGACGGCGACAGGGACAGGGACGAGAACAGCGACAGCGACGGTGCAGCCTGATGCGCGTCTGGCCAGGGAACCCGCACCCGCTCGGCGCGACGTGGGACGGCGAAGGGGTCAACTTCGCGCTGTACTCGGAGCACGCGACCGCTGTCGAGCTGTGCATCTTCTCGGACCCCACCTCCGCCGAGCCGGTCCAGCGCGTCGCGATGCCGGCGACCACGGACCACGTGTGGCACGCCTACCTTCCCGACGCGCGGCCTGGCGTGCTCTACGGCTATCGCGTCGACGGCCCGTACGCGCCCGAGGAGGGCCACCGCTTCAACCGCCACAAGCTGCTCATCGACCCCTACGCGCGCGCACTGAGCGGCACCGTCCGCTGGAGCGACGACCTCTACTGCTATCGCGTCGGCGACCCGGCGCAGGACCTGTCCTTCGACCGGCGTGACTCCGCGGGGTCGATGCCGAAGTGCATCGTCGTCGATCCCGCGTTCACCTGGGGGGACGACCGCTCGCCGTCGACGCCATGGAACCGCACGGTGATCTACGAGTGCCACGTGCGCGGCATGACCATGCGCCACCCCGGGGTCCCCGAGCACCTCCGCGGGACCTTCCTCGGCCTGGCGTCGGACGCGATCGTGGACCACCTCGTCGACCTCGGCGTGACCGCCGTCGAGCTCATGCCCGTGCACCACCACGTGAACGACCGGCGGCTCGTGGAGGCGGGGCTCACGAACTACTGGGGCTACGACACGATCGCCTTCTTCGCACCCCATGTCGAGTACGCTGCCGGGGGACCGGGACAGCAGGTGAGCGAGTTCAAGTCCATGGTGCGCACGCTGCACCGAGCCGGGCTCGAAGTCATCCTGGACGTGGTCTACAACCACACCGGTGAAGGCGGCCGGATGGGCCCGACCCTCTCGTTGCGCGGGGTCGACAACGCGGTGTACTACCGGCTTCGCCCCGAGGCGCCCGCCGAGCTCGTGGACTACACGGGAACGGGCAACAGCCTGAACATCCTGCATCCCCGCACCATGGCCCTGGTCATGGACAGCTTGCGGTACTGGGTGACCGACATGCACGTCGACGGCTTCCGCTTCGACCTCGCCCCGGTGCTCGTGCGGGGGTACGAGGCTGGCCAGCCGAGCGCGTTCTTCGAGATCATCCAGCAGGACCCGGTGCTCTCGACCGTGAAGCTCATCGCAGAGCCCTGGGACGTCGGTCCTGACGGCTACCTCCTCGGCCGGTTCCCGCAGGGCTGGTCGGAGTGGAACGGCGCCTACCGGGACTGCGTGCGCCGCTTCTGGCGCGGCGACCCCGGCCAGGTGCCGGAGCTCGCCTCGCGGCTCACTGGCTCGAGCGACATCTACGGGCACACCGGGCGCCGCACCTATGCCAGCGTGAACTTCGTGACCTGTCACGATGGGTTCACCTTGACCGACCTCGTGAGCTACGAGCAGCCGCACAACGAGGCGAACGGCGAGGGCGGCGAGGACGGCGCCCGCGAGAACTACAGCCGGAACTGGGGGGTCGAAGGACCGAGCGACTCGGTGCGGATCCAGCGGCTCCGGGACCGCATGAAGCGGAACTTCCTCACCACCCTGATGTGCTCCCAGGGCGTGCGCATGCTGCTCTCAGGCGATGAGATCGGCCACAGCCAGTACGGCAACAACAACGCGTACTGCCAGGACAATCCGACCAGCTGGCTCGACTGGGACCTGAGGGAGACCGAGCAGGAGCTGCTCGCGTTCGTCCGCCAGCTCGTGGGCATCGTGTCGGAGAACCCGATCCTGCGTCGCCGGAACTTCTTCACCGGCGAGGTCGTCCCGGGCACCCAGATGAAGGACCTCACCTGGATCCGGCCCGACGGCGAGGAGATGAAGGAAGACGATTGGGCCGACCCGGAGAACCGCGTGCTCGGCATGCTCGTCTACGGGCGTGCCGTCGACGAGGTCGACGCCCGCGGCCGGTCGGCTCGTGGCGAGACCCTGCTCCTCCTCCTGAACGCCGGGTCGCGCCCTCGCCGCTACACGCTTCCGAAGGTGGCCGAGCCGGGACGCTGGCAGGAGCTCGTGAACACCGCTCGTCCTACGCGTTTCGTGAGGGAGGTGCGCGGACTGACGGTCAACCTTCCGGCGCAGGCCAGCCTGCTGCTGCGGCACGTCGCGTGACCCCCCTCACGCTCGTTGCGCCTCAAGCGAAGTGGGCGTCGCGCGCGACGATCGGCGGTCCGTCAACCAGAGGTGTGGGCCGTGAGCCCCCGTTCAGTCCGATGCCGGCGCCAAGGCCTCGAGCACCGTGCGCGCGTGCCGGAGCGAGGCTCCTCGGTCCGCGTCCGGTGAACCGATGAGCGGGTCGAAGTTCAAGTCGACGAACGCCTCGGTCATGCCCGCGCGCGCGAGCACACCGAGGTCCTCGCGGACCTCCTCGAGCGTCCCAGTGAGCGGCGCTCGTGCCGAGGAGCGGACCTTCACCACCGCGCGGCACACGAAGCGCAACGAGGCCGGGTCGCGTCCCGCGTCGGCGGCGGCCGAGCGGACGACGGCGATCGAGTCGGCGAGCGTGCCGGGGTCCGCGCGGCTGCTGCTGATCCATCCGTCCGCCATGCGCCCGGCCCGCCGAAGCGAGGCTTCCGCGGTCCCTCCGAACAGCAGCGGTGGGTGGGGTCGCTGGACGGGCTTCGGGTCCACTCGTGCGCGTGGTACGCGGAAGTACGGGCCCTCGTACTCGACGACCTGCTCCGTCCAGATCGCACGCAGGCAGCGGACGAAGTCCGCGGTGCGGGAGCCCCGGTGGTCCAGCAACGCACCGGCCGCCTCGAACTCCTCGGCCATCCATCCGAGGCCGATCCCGACGTCGAGGCGGCCACCGGAGAGGAGGTCGATCGTGGTGAGGGGTTTGGCGAGGACGATCGGAGAGTAGAAGGGCGCGTTCAGGACCGCCACGCCGAGGCGGACCTTCGTCGTCTTGGCCGCCAGGTACGCGAGGACGGCGAGGGGGTCCTGGACGCTCCGGTACTGGGGCTCGAGCCGATGCGCGCCGTCGTCGTCGACCGGGGCGAGGAGCCTCTGGAAGGTCCAGAGGGACGAGAAGCCGAGCTCCTCGGCCCACGACGCGACCTCGGCGCACGCCCCCGCGGTTGCCCAAGACCCGGAGACCGGCGCTGCAAAACCGAGCTTCATGTCCTTGGCTCCCTCAGTCTCTCTTCGATGTCCTTGCCTGTTCCCCTGGAACATGCTCGTCCCCGGAACATACGCGTCCCTGGACGTGCTCGTCCGCCGAACATGCTCAGCCTGGGATCCGCCGCCACAGCGACTGGGGAACCAAGCGCGCCGCGGCCAGCGCCCACCTGGCAGAGGCGGGCACCCACACGATGGGGGTGTCAGACGCGAGCCCCGCGACGACCGCGTTCGCGACCGCATCGGGCGTGGTCGACAGCGGCGCCCTCGGAAGCCCTTCGGTCATCTTGGTCGGGACGCGGCCGGGGCGCACGATCTGGACGACCACCCCGGTGCCGTGCAGCGCCTCGCGTAGCCCGATCGAGAAGCTGTCGAGGCCTGATTTCGCAGAGGCGTAGACGAAGTTCTGCCTCCGCACCCGGACCGCGGCGACCGACGAGAGCACGACGATCCGTCCGGAGCCCTGATCGCGCAGGTGGGCTGCCGCGCGCGTGAGCGCGACCGCGGGCCACGAGTACGTCGCGGTCACGACCTCCGCGGTACGCGCGGGGTCCAGCTCGTCGCGCTCGTGCGAGAGCACGCCGATCGCCACGAGGACCAGGTCGACCGAGCCGGCCGCGTCGAAGCACTCGTCCACCGCGCGCGCGGCCCCTGCCACGTCCGTCGCATCGAGCTGCACGGTCCGGACCTCCCTCACCCCCTCGGCTGACGCCGCTCGAGCGGCGAGCGCGAGCCGTTCCTCGTTCCTCCCCCCGAGGACGGCCGTGCGGAGACGGCGGTGTGCCAGCGCACGCACGATCGCACCTGCGAGGTCCGAGGTGCCGCCGAGGACGACGGCCGATTGGGGCTGCCCGAAGGCGTCGAGCACGGGGCCTCCCTCAGTCGAGGCCCAGGCGTCGCGACAGGTCGGATCGCATGAGCCCGGCGGGGTCGACCCGCTGGCGCACAGACGACAGCTCTTCGAGGCGCGGGTACATGGTCGAGAACAAGTCTGGCCGGAGCCGGGAGTCCTTTGCCAGGTAGACGCGCCCGCCGGCTGCGGCGACCATCGCGTCCAGCCGGTCGAGGCAGGTCGGTAGGGCCTGCGGTCCGATGGGCAGGTCCAGCGCGAGGGTCCAGCCCGGCATGGGGAACGACAGCGGTCCGGGTGAGGACGCCCCGAACCGCTTCAGGACCGCGAGGAACGAGGGGAGGCGGCGTTCCGACAGCTCGCGTACGACGGCGGCGACGACGTCGCCGCTCTTCTCGGGGACCACGAACTGGTACTGCACGAACCCTCGCGGTCCGTAGAGCCGGTTCCAGTCGGCGACGCCGTCGAGGGGATGGAAGAAACGCCACATCGACTGCACCTCGGCCTCCCTGTGCACAGGGGCGCGCAGGTACCACGCCTCGTTGAAGGCGGCGATGCTGAGGCGGTTCAGCAGGCCCCGCGGGACGCGCCGGGGAGTCCCGAGCGCTGGCCGTGGCGGGGCGGCGGGAGGTCGACGCTCGGCGGGCGCGAGGTCCTCGAGCCGGGCGTGGACCGCACGGGTGAGCACCGCGCGCCCTGCGCGCAGGCCGGGCGCGCGCTGCCGCGTCGAGATGGCCGGGCCGGAGCAGTCGACCCATGCCACCGAGTAGCGGTACCGGGCGTCGCCGGCCTCCATCGCCGACATGACGGCGTCGAGGTCCGAGAACCGGTCCGTGTCGACGAGCATGCGGTCGGTCTCGACCCGGAGCATTCGGACCCTGGCGGAGGTCACGATGCCGGTGAGCCCCATGCCGCCAGCCGTCGCCCAGAACAGCTCGGCGTCCTCGTTCGCAGAGACGCGCCGGAGCCCGGTCGGCGTGGCGATCGTGATCGCGCTGACGTGGCGGGCGAAGCTGCCGTCGAGGTGATGGTTCTTGCCGTGGATGTCCGCGGCGAGGGCACCGCCGACGGTGACCTGGCGGGTGCCGGGGGTGACCGGGATGAACCAGCCGGCCGGCAGGGCTCGCCGCAGGAGCGCGTCGAGCGACATGCCGGCCCCGACCTCGACCTCTCCGCCGGAGACGTCGCTTGCGCCCAGGATCGAGCGCATGTCGACGACCGTGCCCCCCGAGCACTGCGCCGCGTCGCCGTAGCTGCGACCGAGCCCGCGCGCCACGATGCCCCTTGCGTCGGCCTTCGAGAACAGGTCGGGGATCTCCTCGGGGCTGCGCGGGCTGCGCAGCAGCGCTCGGGTCGGGGCGGTGCGTCCCCAGCCCGAGAGGAGCCGCTTTGCAGCGTCCTCGGGGGCCGTGCTCGCAGCAAGGGTGTGGTGCGCGAAGTCCGTGGCCAGAGGGTACCCGGGCCTTCGTGACGATGGGATGAGCCCGAGAGGCGGACGCAGCGAGGCGGGCGGGTGTCTCTCGATCGCGTGCTCGATCGAGCCGGGCGCCGGTCAGCGCTCCTCGGCGCGTCGCTTGGTCGCCCGCACCCGCCCCCGCCACGCGCTCGAGACCAGCGCAGCGACGGCGAGCAGCGGGAGCGCGACGACGGCCGCGACCCGGTCGTCGCGGAGCGCGAACGCGAGGCCGACGAGCGCGAGCACGGCGGCGAAGAGCTCGGGGGTGTCGCCCACGAGGAAGTCCCACCAGAAGTGGGCGAACGCCCTGCTCCAGCGTGCGATCGTCCCGATCACGAGGCACCTCGTCCGTCCGCGTGCGCGGGGTCGAGGTGCGCGGGGTCGAGGTGCGCGGGGTCGAGGTGCGCGGGGTCGAGGTGCGCGGGGTCGAGGTGCGCGGGGTCGAGGTGCGCGGGGTCGAGGTGCTGGGGGGAAGGTGCCGGCGCCTGGGTCTTCAAGAGGGTCACCGCGCCTGCGGTGACCGCCCCGAACACACCGACGAGCACCGGGATCGCGAGGTCGCTCCCCGGCCAGTGGACGCCCGCGCCCTCGCCCGTCCAGAAGAGCCCGAAGCTGGTCAGCATGATGCCGACCACGGTCTTGATCGTGTTCTCGGGCACCGCGGAGAGCTGGCGCGACACGACGAGCCCGACGGCCGAGACGAGCGCGACCGCTGCCGCGGCCGCGGCCGACGCGTCGCCGAGCGCGTGCTGGCTCGCCCCGAGGCTCACGACGATGAGCACGACCTCCATCCCTTCGAGGAGCACCCCTTTGAACGCCACGACGAAGCCGGCGGCGTCACGCCGTCCGCGCACCCCCTTGTCGGCGCGCAGCGACGCCGCGGTCTCCTGGTAGATCGCGTCCTCGTCGTGCTTCGCCTTGTGCCCGCTCGCGCGCAGGATCGCCTTGCGCAGCCAGGAGAGGCCGAGGACGAGCAGCAGCGCGCCGACGGCCACGCGCAGCGCGTCGATCGGCACGTAATGGACGAGGGGCACGCCGACGGCCCCGACGAGCACCCCGAGGACGACCACCGCCGCGGCCGTCCCTTCCATCGCCGATCGCCAGCCTCGGGTGGTGCCCGACGCGAGCACGATGGTCAGCGCCTCCACCGCTTCGACGCAGGACGCGCCGAAGACCGCGAGCATCAGCATGATGGTCGCGCTGGTCACCCTGTCACCGCCGTCCGGCTCCTCTCGTGGCCGGGCGCGCCGCTGGACCTCGGGGCTCGACGAGCGTCCGGCTCTCCTTGCTGCGCCGGTCGCGACTCCTCGGGCTCGTTCTCCATGGGTGGCGCGAGAGGCGAGCGGCGCGCGTTGGCGAACAGGATACAGCCGGCCGCGTCGAGCTCGACGCCGACGGCCGTCCCCCTCGGGACCCTGCGCTCGCTCACGACGCCGGTGAGCCGCCGTGCTCCGGGGCTGTCGACGACGAGCTCGTAGTGGCGCCCGCGGAACGCGCTGTCCTCGACCCGTCCGGCGAGGTGGGCCGATGTGGACTCCGGCGCGCACAGCCGGACCGCCGAGGGCCGGACGGCGAGCAGCGCGGGGGCGGTCGGGGTGGCGAGCGCGCCCCCGCCACCGGCGCCCCCGCCGATGCGCGCGTCGATCGGGCGGGCACCTCCGACGCCGACGGGCTGCACCGAGACGTAGCCGGGGGCCTTGCCCGGCCCGAGGACGGTCACCTCGAGCTCGCCGGCGAGCCCCGTGAACCTCGCGACGAAGAGGCTGGCGGGCGTGGTGTAGATGTCCTCGGGCGGGCCGAGCTGCACGAGGACGCCGTCTTGGAGGACGCCCACCCGGTCTGCCAGCGCGAACGCCTCGAGCTGGTCGTGGGTGATGTAGACGGTGGTGGTGCCGGCTTCGCGCACGAGCGAGGAGATCTCGACCCGCAGGCGCTCACGCAGGTCGGCGTCGAGGTTCGAGAGCGGCTCGTCGCACAAGAGGAGGCCGGTGCCGCCCACGAGCGCTCGAGCGAGCGCGACCCGCTGCTGCTCGCCGCCGGACAGCTGGACCGGGAAGCGGTCCGTGAGGTGGCCGAGCCCCATGCGCTCGAGCATCTCCGAGGCACGCCGGCGCGCGTCGGCGCGCCCGAGCCGGCGCCGACGCAGTGCGAACGCGACGTTGTCGCGCGCGTTCAGGTGCGGCCACAGCGCGTAGTCCTGGAACACCATCGCGAGGTCCCGGCGCTCCGGGGGGAGGTGGACGTGGCCGTCGGCGACCACTCTCTCGCCGATCACGAGCCGCCCGGAGGTCAGCCGCTCGATGCCGGCGATCGTGCGCACGAGGGTCGTCTTTCCCGACCCCGAAGGCCCGAGGAGCACCATGAAGGTGCCAGGCTCGACCGAGAGGCTCGGTCCCCTGAGGGCGTGGTTCCCCCCGGGGTAGACCTTCCAGGCGTCTTCGACGACGAGGCGCTCAGCCACGGGCGGTCGAGCCGATGCGTCGCCAGCCTCTCGGCGCGAGGAGCCGGTAGAGGAGCAGGACGAGGCAGACGAGACCGAGCGCGACTACGACCGCGACGACCGATTGTGCCAGCCCGAGGCCGAAGTGGTACCCCGCGAGGTTCAGGTTGATCGCCACCGAGAGGGGCGGCGATCCCGGCGCGTAGAGGAGCTGGCTGATCGGCAGCTCGAGGAAGATCCCGCAGAACGTGAACAGCCAGGCCATGACGACCGGTCTGGAGACGGCAGGGAGCACCCCGCGGAGCCACGCGCGCACCGCCCCGGCACCGTGGACACGCGCTGCGTCGTGGAGCGAGGAGTGCACCTGGGAGACCGGACCGACCAGCACACGCGCGTTGGTGGCGAGGCTCGAGGCGATGTAGCCGATCAAGAGCAGCCAGACGGTCTGGTAGAGGTCGATCCCGATGTGCGAGAGGAACGGCAGGTTGTAGGCGAAGATGTAGCCCGCGGCGAACACGACGCCTGGGAGGGCGACGGTGGCGAGGAGGAGGAAGTCGAGCGCCGCGGTCGCCCGAGTCCGCCGGCGTGACAGGAGGCGCGCGGCCATGAAGCCCGCGACCACCGTGATCGAGGCCGTGACGGCTCCGTAGGCGAGGGACCGGGTGATCGGCCCCGCCACGCCTGGGATGCGGAAGACGCCCGCATAGTTCGCGAGGGTGATCTTGTCGGACGCGCCGAAGTCGGCGAGCAGCGACCCGGTCACCGCACCGACGGCGGGTGCGCCGAGCGCGATCGCGTAGAAGAGCGCGACGCAGCCCGCCGCGAGGATCGCGCCCTTCGTGGAGAGCTGACGCCTGACCGCCTGACGGGTGCGCGCCGAGAGCACCGCGTAGGTGCGGCCACGCAGCGCTCTCGCCTGCACGACGAGCGGGAGCGCGACCGACGCGACGAGGACGACGCCGATCGCCGCGGCAGCCGGGAAGCTCGGCGGGAAGTTCCCGATCGCCGCGTAGAGCTGGTAGGTGGCGAGGCTGAAGTGGGAGTTGTACGCGAGCGTGTACGCCACGCCGAAGTCGCTGATCGACTCAGCGAACCCGATCGCCAGGGCCGACCAGATGGCCGGAGCGAGGATCGGCAGCACGAGGCGGAGCGCGGCGAGCCTCGACGCGCCATGCACGCGGGCCGCGTCCTCGAGCTCTTGGCCGAGCCCCGCGAGCGATGCGCTGACCGCGAGGTAGGCGAAGGGGACGGAGTTCGTCCCGAGCAGCAGCACGACGCCGAACGGGCCCATGATCGCGTGCGTGACGAAGGTGGAACCGAGCCCGAAGCGTGTGAGCACGCCGTCTTTCACGACCAGTCGCTCCCAGCCGATCCCCGGCAGCCAGGTGGGGACGAGCAGCACCAGCCACATCCCGAAGGGGACGAAACGCCTGCCGGGCATCGTGGTCCTCTCAGCGAGCCACGCGATCGGCAGCCCGATCGCGACGCCGATCAGGGCGGCCGAGGCGCTCACCCACAGGGAGTTGAGGATCGAGGTGGCGTCTGCTCCGGTGAAGATCGTCTTCAGGTACGCGAGGGTGAACCACTGGGGCCCCTGGTCGAAGAGCCTCGGCGAGACCGACAGGACGAGGAAGCATGCGCACGGCGCGAGGATGCACACGGCGACGAGCCCCCACAGTCCGAAGCGGAGCCCGTGCGCGGCGAAGGAGAGCTGTCTGGCCGAGAGCCGGTGCCTCTCCCTCGCCGGGGTCGAGCGTGGCTCGCCGATCTCGAGGGGCGCGGGCGCTCCCTCCGGCAGCCCCGCGGCGGCGGGGGGGACCGCCGCGGGGCTGGAGGAGGTTGGACCGGCGGGACGGCTGGGGCCCGCCAAGAGGCTCACTTGGTGATGGTGCTCACGAACCAGGCGTTGATCGCCGCCTCACGGGGTCCCCACACGTACGGGTCGATGTGCTGGACCTTCACCGAGCCGAGGGGCGGGAGCCCGGGACGCGCCTTGATGCCCTGGACCACCGGGTAGTAGAGGGAGTCGCCGGTCGGTGTGCCGTTCTTCATGACGGTCTGCCCGGTCTTCGTGAGGACGAAGCTCGCGAAGCGCTCGGCCTCGGAGATCTCGGTCTTTGTCGCCTTGGCGTCGATGCCGATGTTGGAGGGCAGCATCGTGACAGGGCTCAGGTACTCGACCCTCAGGTTCGGGTCTGTGTGCCTGGCCCCGATCGCAGCCGAGCTCTGGACGAGGGCGAGCTCGATCTGCCCGCTGGCCAGGGCGGCGAGGGTCGGGCCGTTCGTTGTGTGGATCACGAGGCCGTTCGCCTTCAGCTTCTCGAAGTACTGCTTGCCCTTCGCGATGCTGCCGAGGTCGTTCATCATCCCCGCGACGAACGGGTACGTCGGCCCGGACTGGGTCGGTGTGTTCATCCCGACGTCGCCCTTCCACTTGGCGCTGAGCAGTGTGGCCCACGACTTCGGAGGGTCCTTCACGACCTTCGATGTGTAGGCCACCGCCGCCATGAACGTGATGCCCGTGGGGACGAAGCTCCCGTCCTTCGGGAGGACCTCTCTTCCGAGGCTGTTCCAGTCCACCTTCGGCTCGAAGCCGCGCACGAGCATGTGCTCGTCGTCGAGCTCGGCGAAGGCTGTCTGGCCGTCGACCCACAGGAGCCCCCAGTGCGGGTTGTTCCTCGACGCCTGGATCTGGGCGAGCAGCGGACCGGTCGAGTTTGTGTCGAGCTTCGTCGGGATCCCCGTCGCGTGCTGGAAGGCCTTCACCATCGCCTGGTCGTAGCCTTGCGCCGAGTAGACGACGAGCGGGACGCTCGCTCCTCGCTTCGCCGCGAGCGCCGGGCCCGACGCGCCGGTCAGGCAGGCGACGGCGAGCGCGCTGCAGGCGACCGCCGCGAGCGCGACACTGCGCCGCCGGACGTGCCCCCGGCGGGACGAGGCCTCAGTTGGTCGGTTCCTTGGGATCTGGGGGATCTTGCGAAGTGCCACGTGCACCCTCCCGTTGTCGGTCGCCGGGCGCCACGCTGGTGCCGGCTTGCTGGAACCGTAGGACGGGCCGTTGAACTCGCCGTGATGTCGAGGTGAACGAGGGCTGAACTTCTCACGACTTCTTGGTTTCTCGGCGTGCAGGAGGGACCGGGCCCTCGAGCGCCTCTCGGAGGCGATCGAGGAACGGCCGTTGGCCAGGGAGCAGCTTCACCCGTGCCGTGCCGAGGTCGAACCACACCGCGCGGTCGACCTCGGGAAAGGTGCGCACCCTGCCCGAGCGCGGCGGCCACTCCAGCTCGAACGTGCCGCCGCTGAAAGCCTCCACGTCGAGGTCGCCCGCGACCGCCCACGCACGGACGCGCTTGCCTCCCGCCTGGACGATCTCCCCGAGCGGCGTGCGCGGCCCGTCGGGCACCGGCGCTCCGAGCTCCTCTGCGAACTCCCGCTCGGCCGCCGCGAGCTCCTCCTCGTCCTCGTGGACCTCACCTTTGGGGATGGACCACCATCCCTCGTCGCGCTTGGTCCAGTACGGACCGCCCGGGTGGACCAAGAGGACCTCGACGTGCGCGCCGCGACCGGGTTCGGCGCGTTCGTTTCCCTCGAGAAGGCGGTAGAGGAGGAGACCGGCGCTGCGCTTGGCCATGCGCCCATCTTGGTCGTCGGGCACCGGCCTGCTCTTGCCGCCGGCCGCCCTCCCGCCCGGTTGGGCTCCGCGTAGGCTGGTGGCGTGATCCAGCGATGAGGGTGCTCGTCGCCGAGGACGACGCGGGCCTCCGCACAGTGCTCCAACGCGGCTTGCGCGAGAGCGGCTACGTGGTCGACGCCGTCGCGGACGGAGAGGCCGCGGTCAAGTGGCTGCGCGCCTACGAGCACGAGGTGGCGATCCTGGACTGGCGCATGCCGGTCAAGAGCGGCATCGAGGTCGTCGACGAGGTGCGGCGGCTCGGTGTGAAGACCCCGATCCTCATGCTGACGGCGCGCGACGCGCCGGTGGACCGGGTGGCGGGCCTGCACGCTGGCGCGGACGACTACCTCGTGAAGCCGTTCCACTTCGACGAGCTCTTGGCGCGCCTGGTCGCGCTGCAGCGCCGCCCGGCGCTCACCGTCGCTCCGAAGATCGCCGTCGGCGACCTCTGCTTCGATCCCGCGACCCGGGAGCTCACCGTCGCCGGGTCGCCGTCGCCGCTCACGACCACGGAGCTCGCCATCATGGAGCTGCTGCTGCGCCGATCGCCCGCCGTGGTCACGAGGCGATCGATCGCGGTCCAGGTGTGGGACGACGAGGCCGACGCGATCGGGTCGAACACGATCGACGTCCACGTCGGCCGGCTACGGGCCAAGATCGCGCACAGCACCGCGAGGATCCAGACGGTGCGCGGCAGCGGGTACCGCGTCGTCGCCCCGTGAGCGACAGGCGCAAGCTCTGGGTCCATGCCGCGCGTGTCGCGTCGGTGGCGAGCCTCGTGGTCGTCGCGTGCTACACCTTGTGCGCGATCGGGCTCGGCATCTTCGTCACACACCGGCTCACCGGGGAGGTGGACGCACGGATCCAGGCCGGGCTGTCCCAGGCTGGCCGCCTCTCGCTGCACGCGACCTCCACGAGGCCCGACCAGGCGCCCTTGGACAGCGTCGACCTCGACGACGCGCCGATCTTCTACTGGTACGTCCCGGCGCACGGCCACGTCGAGGCGCTCACTGTCGGGGCGCCCAGGCTTCCGGGACGGACCTGGAGCGCCGGACCTCTGACGCGTCACGTCGGCGCGGCGACCTTCCGGTTCGCGGCGGTCCCGAGGAGCAACGGCTGGCTCGTCGCGGGGCAGAACATCACAGAGGTGGGGCGCGTGCAGAGCGCGCTGTTGGTGCCCGAGGTGTTGTTCGGCCTGCTGCTCGCGCTCGCGACCTTCGTCGGATCCCTGCTGGTCGCGCTGCGGGCTTCGGCACCGCTCGAGCTGGTCCGGCGCCGCCAGGCCGAGTTCACGGCGGACGCCTCCCACGAGCTGCGCACGCCGCTCAGCGTGGTCGAGGCCGAGGTCGATCTCGCGCTTCGCCGCAAGCGCGAGCCGAAGGAGTACGAGGCGGTGCTGCGCCGGATCGCCGGCGAGAGCCGCCGGCTTCGGCGCATCGTCGACGACCTGCTGTGGCTGGCGCGCGCCGACAGCGGCGTCGACGCCGACGTCGAGGACGAAGTCGCGGACGTCGCCGCGGTCGTGGCCTCGTGCGTCGAGCGGTTCGAGGCCGTCGCGGCACGTGACGCCCTCTCCCTCGGGTTCGCGTTCGAGGGCTCGGGCACCGGTCTCGTGAAGGCTCCGCCCGAGCTCGTGGACCGTCTCGCCGGGGTGCTCGTCGACAACGCGTGCAAGTACGCGGGGAGCCGGGGAACGGTGTCGGTGGTGGTGCGGTCGACGCCCGCCAGGGTGACGCTGCGGGTCGACGACAGTGGCCCTGGCATCCCGCCCGAGCAGCGAGCAGAGGTCTTCGACCGCTTCCACCGGGCGACTCCGATGGGGACGGGATCGGGGCTCGGGCTCGCGATCGCGGACTCCGTCGTGCGGATGACCGGTGGCGCCTGGTCCATCCAGGACTCGCCCCTGGGAGGGGCGCGCATGGAGGTGTCATGGAAGAGGTGGGCCGAGAGCGACGAGCTCGGCGTGCCTTGCAGGCAGCGGGGTGGCGAGCGCGAGGACTCGAGCACGGCCCCCGAGACCGCACCGAGGGGCGCCCGGCGCGGGGGTGGCGAGCGAGAGGACTCGAGCACGGCCCCCGAGACCGCACCGAGGGGCGCCCGGCGCCTCACCCGTACGTGAGGAGGTCCGGAGAACCGCGCTGCGCACCTGCTCCCTGCGCAGGCGTTCATGCCGTCGTCAGATGCGCGTCGTACCGTGCCTCGGTGCGCTCCCGCGGGTTCTCAGGGTCGCGTCGCCGGGCCGTCACAGGGGCGGGCCACCGTTGAGCCGCCGGTCCCCTTTGTCCGCGCCGCCGGACGACGACGCGCGCTTCAGTGGCCTGGCGGAGCTGGGCTCGAGGATCGACGCGAACGTGCGCGGCACCGGTCCTCTTCGCGAGGGCACGAGCCCTGCGGTTGGCCCGCGCCACGCTCCGCGACGGAGCAAGCGCCGCCGGTCGCTCCGGGCCCGCCGCGTCCGCGCCGTGATCGGGCTCATCGTGGTGGGGCTCCTCGTCTGGGTCGGGGTCTCCCTCGGCGAGGCGCTCACGAACCCCATGCTCGGCAGCTCGCTTCCTGCCCGTGGGGCCGAGTGGGTGCGCGAGCACGGAGGTGCCGGGATCGTCCGTTGGATCGAGAACGAGTGGTACCGGCACCACCCGCCGAAGGTGGGCGGGAAACTGCCGGCGGGGGAGATCAAGAGGCCGACGAGCCAGGCGCCCGTCACGGCCGCCGCCGGCGTGCCGCACCTGCCGGCGCCCGAGCCGCTCGTGCCGTTCGCCAAGCCGCCCATTCCCGGTGAGGGGGATTGGTCGCCTGCCGGCAGGCTCGTCGACGGCATTCCCGCGATCTACGAGACGATGCTGCGCCCCGACGCGATCCACACGAGCTACGTGGTCGGCGTCGCGTGGATGGACACGAAGCTGCTCCGGGCGACGCTGTACTCCGGGAGCCAGATCCCCGGCGGGGGACCCTACCCCCACACCGCACCGATCTCCCCCTCCGCCGCGCGCACGCTCGTTGCCGCCTTCAACGCCGGCTTCCTCATGTCCACAGCGCAGGGCGGCTACTACACGGACGGCAAGACGATCATCCCGTTGCGCAGGGGGGCCGCGTCCTTCGTCGTGTACAGGAACGGCGCGGCGACGGTTGGCGCCTGGGGCCAGACAGTGACGATGACGCGATCGGTCGTGTCGGTGCGCCAGAACCTGGACCTGCTCGTCCAGGACGGCAAGCCTGTCCCAGGCCTGGATGCGACAACAACGACCAAGTGGGGCTTGACGCTCGGCAACGCGGTCTACGTCTGGCGGTCGGGTCTCGGCGTCACCGCCGACGGTGCTCTGGTCTACGTGGGTGGTCCCGGTCTGAACATCACCGATCTGGCCAACATCCTGGCGCGCGCCGGCTGCGTTCGTGCGATGGAGCTCGACATCAACACCACATGGGTCAACTTCACGACCTACAAGCCCGCGACGCCCGGGGGGGAAGCCGACGGTACAAACGGGACCGAGCTGATCTCCCAGATGGCGGGGACGCCCGCGCGCTACTTCCAGACCTGGTGGGCGCGTGACTTCATCACGATGTCGGCGGTTGCGCCGCAGCGCTGAGCTGCGCTGCAGGCGTCTCGGCACGCCGCCCCGCGGATGCGTGCGTGGTGCTCGCTCGCAGTGGGTAGGTTCTTCACGACGAACGGGAAGAGGAGGACGTCGACGCACCGATGCCCGCTGGCAACCTCCTGTCCGCCGTCGTGAAGGTGCTGTGGCCCCAGGGGCTGAACACGAGCTACTACCTGGACCTGAACAGCTTCTCTCGACGTACGGCATGGGCGCACGGTTTCATGCACGACTACGCCCTGTGGCTCGGTCTCGTGCTCCTCACCATGGTCTTCCTGGCCGCGTACCTCTTCGTGTGGTGGCGACGTGACACGCGGGCCGCCGTCCTCATGTTCCTGGGCGGGGTGGGCGCCCTCGTCGGGCTCGGGCTCAACCAGATCGTGGGCCATGCTGCGGAGGAGCTCCGTCCCTACGACACCTTCCTGCACGCGCTGGTGCTCGTCGGCAAGGCCAACGACTACGCCTTCCCGTCGGACCACGCGGTGGTCGCGGGCGCGCTCTTCATGTCGATCCTGCTCGTCGTCCGCCGCGCGAAGCCCGAGGTCCGCCGACCCGGGGTCGCAACAGGCCGCTTGGTCGCGTCGTTGGAGCCTCGACGCGGGCCCACGGGAGCAATGGTCGTCCTCGTCGTGATGTCGGCTGTGCTCGCACTGTTCCTCGCGTTCGCCCGGATCTACG
>JAJYXS010000191.1 GCA_021801615.1 Actinomycetes bacterium | reverse complement strand
GCGGAAGTGCACGCGAGCGCCACCATGGAGTCGCCAGCCAGGATCCGATGATCGCTGAACGCCGCCCCGCTGCCGGACACGACAAGGAACGTGGCATCACCCGGAACGAATGTCCTCCATCGGCCGTGGTGAGGAGCACCGCCTGACCCTGGTAGGTGCCGCCTGCATCGCACCATGTCGCCCCCGCGCAGGCGAACGCCGTCGAGGGGTCGTGAACGGTCCACCCAGGCCGCCCCCTCTGCCGATGACCTCGGTCCCGGCCAGAGTGCCGATGAGCACGACAACGGCCGCTAGCTCCACGAGCAGCGAGCGACGCGCCAAATGCCGGCGCATCGGCCCACGGAGCGAGGAACCCACCATCTCCGGATCCTCCTCACCTGGATTCGCCTGGAGCTCGACGCGGATGCGTCGAACCGTGGAGTCTCGCGTGAGCTGGGCGGGTCGTCGATGCTCACCGGAGCGCCCCGCGCCAACAACGACAGCAGCGAGCGGTACAACCAGGGCGTTGCCGTCGTGACGGCGCGAGCTTCCCTCGTCGGCTCCTGAGCACCCATCGCTTCTCCTCGAAGTCCACGTTTGGCGCCTTCAGCTAACATTCGGATATCCCGATGTCTTACACATGGACCCGATGCCTTGCGCATGGAGTTGCCGTGACTTGCAACCTGGCAATCCGGCGACGCCCCTCGAGCTCCATGATGCTCGTCGCTCGCGCCCCTGTTGGTGTCCCCGGTCCTCGTCGCTCCTCGGTCCTGACGGGATCCTCGCCGACGAAACATGCACCGAGACCCGGTCACCCGGCAGGCACGCGACCGGTCCGGTTCTCCGCCGACCTCGCGAGTGGTGCTTCATGAGCGTTTCGGCTGCTTCTAGGGTCTCGACGGCGAAGGCACCCGTCCCGCCCGTTCCTGCCGACCCGATGGGACGAGACCTGCTCGCCCGCTTCTCCCGAGCTCTCGGCGACGCTACCCGATTGGCCCTGCTCGCCTTCTGCGCCGAGAGCGAGAGCACCGGCAACGAGTGCGTCGTGCACGCTGGGCTCTCCCAGGGGCGCGTCTCGGCGCACCTCCGATGCCTGGTCGGCCGCCGCCTGCTCGAGGTGCGACGAGCCGGTCGCTTCGCCTACTCCCAGGTGACCGACCCACGGGTGGCAGACCCGGTCGGGTTCGGGGCATCGATGGTCGCCGACCACGCCGCCTCGACCGCAGCATGCGCCAGGGCGGCATCCGCTCCGTGAACAGCTCACGGCTTCCCACGCGCGCGGACCCTCCGACCCCGCGCCGCGCGCTGCCTTCTGGGTCCGACGACACGTCGGGGTCTCGAGACCCTGGCCCGGTCGAGCCTCCCCCAACCTGGACGCGTGCCTCGGAGGCGGTGGGCGTCTGCCTGCACCCGCCCAACCGAAGGCGCGTCGTCGTCATCGCCGTGGTGGTGGGCAGCCTGCTCGTCGCGATCAACCAAGGCGGGACGCTCGCATCAGGGCATGTGGGCTGGGTCGTCTGGGTCCGAGTCGCCCTCGACTACCTCGTCCCTACGTGCGTCTCGACCCTTGGCGTGCTCGCGGGGTCGAAGCGCAACAGCGCTGCGTCGGATGAGCGCGGGTCATAGCTCGTCGTAGGTCACCGTGACCGGCGCCGGGTTGGACGGGTCTGCCTCGAGCGCACGTCTTGCCGTCTCGGCGATCCCGGTCGCGCTCAGCCGTGCCGGGACGTGACCGACCGCCATTTCCTCCGTGCCGACGTCCTCGACAGCGACGACACCACGCGACCCCTCGAGAGCAGCGCGGACCCGGCGGCGACATCCCTCGCAGGTGAATCGAGCACAGCGAAGGACGACCTCGCCCGGTGCGCGTGCGACGACGCGGAGGACGCCGCCTCCTGGTGACGTCGAAGCCCTGTTCTTCCCCACGATCAGATCCCGCACGGCGTGTCGACGCCCCCGACCCGGTTGTCTCCCACGAACTGCCACGGCGCGTACTGGTCTCCTGCGAGCGCGCTCAGGGTGGTCGAGTGCTCGGATCCTCCCGGGCCGCGCTGAGAGAAGCCGGCTCGATCGAAGGGTCGGACCCACGACGACACGTAGTGCAAGCGGCGCCCGCCCGGATAGGAGAGCTCCAGGGTGAGCCGAGCCCGACACCCGCTGATCGAGACCTGCTCGACGGTTGCGCTGGTGTAGAGCGCTTCGGGGTTGGTCCCCGTGGTGAGGTCGCGGGAGAACATCGCCACGACTTTGGACTGGGGCGAGACGACTGGTGCGAGCGGCGCCACCGAGCGGGTGCTGTAGACGGCGAGCACCGCGGAGGAGAAGTTGGCGTAGTCGTCGACGACCGACCACTGCTCGGCGCTGAGCGGCCGCCGTGAGGTGAAGCGTACCCAGTGCCCCCCGACGTACTCTTCCATCGCCGCCGTCTTGACGGAAGGGCCCGAGCCTGAAGCGAAGCCCGAGGACAGCGACGCGGTGATCCCCCACGCCGCTGCGACACCGACGAGCGCGCCGAGCGCGACGACCGCCACGAGGTGTGCTCGGAACCAGTCCCGCCACGACGTCGATGTTCGTCGATCTGCCATGACCTCGAACATATACGCGCTTCTACGAATATGTCACAGCAGCGAACTCGGTCCGGTCCCTGCGGTCAGGTCGGCAGATGCGCGCACGCAACGGCGTCAGCCGTCCGTCAGCAGCACGGCTGTACGGCAGCGGTGGTCTGGGCGTGGGTGTCGAGGTGCTTTGCTGCGGCGATCAAGGCACCCATCGTCGAATCCGGCACGCTGTTGCGGTAACGGATGTGCCCTGTGGATCCGATGAGCACGTAGAGATCGGGGATGCCGGCGGGGTCGTAGGCGAGGCTGAGCGCCTTCGACGCCATCCCCCACTCCCAGCCCGCACGCGTGATGGGCTCGTTGAAGGCCGCCTCCCGGCCGAAGGTGAGCAGCTCGGCTACCCCTTTCTTGCCTGAAGCGAAGTCGCCGTAGAGGCCCAAGGTGAGCACCCGGAGCCCCGTCGCGTGCAGCTGGTCGAAGTGCGACGCGACCGCCGGAATGCTCGCCGCGCAGCTCGCACAGCCCCCCGCCACGAACCACACCATGGTCGGTTTCCCACGAAGCGAGGCGATCGTGGCGGTCGTCCCCGCAGGAGTCGTGAAGGTGCCGTTGGGCGCCGGTGTCCCAGGTGCGGATGTCGGCGCGGATGCCGACCCCTGCGCCGACTTGGCGGCATGGTGCTTGGAATGGTGCTCGGAGGCTGCAGACCCGGCCTTCACGCTCACCGTCCCGCTCGCGGTGCCCACCAGTGCGTAGGCGCCGAGGCCGACAACGAGGGCGAGGGCGCCTGCGGTCACGGCCGATCGCCGGCCCCGTCGAGACGCGATGGCGCGCTCGTACGCAGGCCAGCCCCTCATGCGAGTGCCCTCGCGGCACTGAGCAGCGCTGGCATGGTGGAGGACGGTGAGCTGTTCACGTAGGTGATCTTTCCTTTGGCGTTCAGCAGGTAGTAGATGTCGAGATAGGCCTTCGGGTTGTAGGTGTGGGTGAGCGCGGACGACGCCTCCCCGAACGTCCAGTCCGGGTTCGAAAAGGCGCTGCCGGCGAGGACCTTGGCGAAGCTTTGCATCGGGGGACCCGACTGACCGAGGTCGGCGTAGTTCTCGACCTCCACGACCCGCACGCCATCTGCGGCGAGCGCCGCGACGTGTTGGGCCATCGCCTGGGTGCCGGCCTGGCACGACGAGCACCACGTCGTCACGAACCAGATCAGGGCGGGCTTGCCACGCAACCCCGCCACGGTCTCGGTCTTGCCGGCGAGGGTGGTGATGACCCCGTTGGGCGCGGTGGTCCCCACCGGGAGCGACACGCCAGAGGAGCTCGACGTCCCGCTCGCCGAGGCAGAGCTCGAGCTCGCCACGTGCAGCCCGACGACCAGTGCGACGAGGGCTGCGACGAGCGTGACGCTCCCGCCGACGAGCACCCGGTTGCGGCGTCGGCGCTTTGCCTCGGCCCGCCGCCTGCTGGCACCGCTCGGGCGCGCCGGCCGTTGTCTCGTCGATGGTTTGCTCATCGCAGGGCTCCTTCCCTGCGCTCGGGTCCTCGGGCCTCGGCTTCATCCCG
>JAJYXS010000056.1 GCA_021801615.1 Actinomycetes bacterium | reverse complement strand
CACCTATGCCAAGCACGAGGACGACCTCGCCCGGTCCGTCCCGAACCCGGCGAAGAAGAAAGCTGCCTCGGTGGTGCGTTCCGCGAAGGCCGCCGTCACTGCCGCCGAAGCAGAGCTCGCCCGGACGACTCTAGAGAAGGGAAGTGCGGGCCTCGACGGGATCGACGCGGCGCGCGAGGCGCTCGTCGACGCGAAGGCCGCTCAGCGTGCTGTCCCGGCCCGCGTCGCCCTCGGCGAGGTCTATCCGGACGCGATGCGCCTCTCACCCGAGCGCAAACGCCTGCACGACGCGATCCGCATGGCGACCTACAACGCGACGACCGCCCTCTGCCGAGTGCTCGCGCCCCACTATCCCCGGGCCGAGGACGAGGGCAGGACCCTGCTTCTCGAGGCGCTGCGCTCACCCGCCGACCTCGAGGTAGTGAACGGTGACGAGCTCCATGTGCGCATCAACGCGCTCTCCGCACCACGGCGCAGCCGGGCGATCGCCGCCCTCTGCGCGGAGCTGAACGAGACCGAGACGATCTACCCGGGAACGAACCTTCGCCTCGTCTTCAGCGTGAAGGGGTTCTGAACCTCCTCGCTGGCAGCGCTCGACCCGCAGGGATCATCCCAACAGGTCAGGAGTCCTGGCAATCCCTCCATGGTGCAAAATCCTCGAAGTACTTGCGGTGACAGCCGATGCAGGGGGCGGGCGCGGCGCGGGAGTTGCAGCGATCGCCCAGGTAGGAAGCGGTGGGACCGCCGGTCGAGGCGTCATGCGTGAGTGGCGAATCGGCAGCTACGACACAGGGCATGTCTGCCATGAGCGTTGTTGGTGTGATTGTTTCGATCGACAGAGGGAGTGCCGGATGACTGGCTGTGATGGGAAGCTCGCCCAGACAGACGCCGGGGGCTTCGTGTCCTTTGCTGCGCAGGACAGAGGCGGCGCACCCTGTTGCCCTTCGTGCGGCGCAGCGTCGTGGAAGGTCGACGCAGACGTCACGAACCGGGTGGCGATCATCGTCTCGCCGGGTTACGGGAACCTGGTGCTCGTCGACCGCGTCGAGCCGGCGGACAGCACGAAGATCGTCGTAATCGGATCGATCCAGTGCTTCGGTTGTGGCCTCGACCTCGCCGAGGGCAGCGCCGCGTACCGCGAGGTTGTTGCGCAGGCCGGCATCGTGCTCACTGATCGAGGTGCAGCGTGGGCGGTGATGACCGACTATCGGCAGCTCTAGCCGTCTGATGATGCCGTATCTATCCAAAGCTAGTGCTGTATAGCGAGAACTGCTAGATATGGCTATACTTCGTTAGCGATGGACCCCACCCTCAACCCGTACTCGCCTGGCGCGGGCTTGCGGCCCCCGGACCTTGCTGGCCGCGAGCGCGAGATCGCTGAGTTCGCCGTCCTGCGCCAGCGTGTCGCGCACGGTTTGACGAGCCGCGGCATTGTGATGAGTGGTCTGCGCGGTGTGGGCAAGACCGTGCTGCTTAACGAGCTCGCGGCCCAGGCCTTGCGCGATGGTTGGATTGTCGGCAAGGTCGAGGCAGATCGCGGGGAGAGCCGGCGGGTCTTCCGCGAGCAGGTCGCTGGCACGCTCCATCGGGCACTTCGGGAGGCAACGGGCTCCTTCGAGCTCGGCGCGCGGCTGCGGCGGGCACTTGGGACGTTCAAGGCGTTCTCGCTCAGGACCGACCCCACTGGGGGTCTTGCCATCGGCATCGAGATCGACGCCGAGCGGGGCCGCGGTGACACGGGAGCGCTCGAGACGGACCTCACGGATCTCGCTCTTGATCTTTCCGCAGCAGCTGTGGATCACGGTGTCGGCGTGGCTCTTTTCGTCGACGAGCTCCAGGACCTCTCGCGCGCGGAGCTTGGTGCGCTATGCCAGGCCTGCCACGAGGCGGGGCAGGTAGGTGCGCAGTTCTATCTCGTCGGTGCCGGTCTGCCGTCCCTCCCAGGGCTACTTGCCGATGCCCGCTCCTACGCAGAGCGCCTCTTCGACTACTGGTCGATCGGCGCTCTGGTCGACCAAGCAGCGACCGACGCACTCGTGCGGCCTGCCCGCGCGGGTGGGGTGGACTGGGCAAGCGCCGCGGCGGAGCTGTTGGTCCATCGCTCGGCTGGGTATCCCTACTTTCTCCAGGAGTTCGGCAAGGCGACGTGGAACTTTGCTCCTGGACCGCACATCACGCTGGCCGACGCCGAGACGGGTGTGCACGTGGGCATGGCGAGTCTCGACCGCGGATTCTTCACGAGTCGCTGGGAGCGGGCAACGCCATCGGAGCGCGACTACATGCGGGCGATGTCCGTCGACGGGGATAGCCCGAGCCAGTCCGGCGAGGTTGCTCGGCGCCTGGCGAAGCGGATCAGCTCTGTTGGCCCGACGCGCGCCGGGTTGATCCACAAGGGCCTCGTCTACGCGCCCGAGCACGGCGTGATCGCGTTCACTGTTCCCGGCATGGCGGACTTCATCGCGCGTCAGCCGGCCGAATAGGGCCAGCGGACGTGCTTGGGCTCTTCGCGTGGCGGTCAGTGGCGGCACCGCTGTCCGAGGTGGGCATGACATGTGGCTGATGGTGGTGGTGGTCGTGGTGGCGATGCTCGGTGGCCGGCTCCGGGCTCGGTGGTTCGAGCGTCGCAGCGTTCGTCTCGTCGTTGGGATCGTTGCCGCTGCGGTGCTCGTCGGGGTTGGTGTCGACGCGTTGCGACACGGGGTTGCACCCGGTGTGGTGCTGGCCGTGGCGGCGGTGCTGGCCGTGCTGATCTGGCGCGGGCGGCGTCCTGTTCGGGGCAGACGGGGCGGCGTCCTCGCGCGACGGACAAAGGTCTTGGTGCCTGCCCGCGCGCTCGAGGACGACGATGACAGGTGGGCCTGGGAGGGGCCGTGACGGCCGCGCTGGACCGATGTGGCCTGCGAACACCTCGCCAGTAGCGTTGGTCTGTGACCGTGTTCGACGCTGACGCCCGCGCGCAGCTGCGAGCCCGTGCGAACGAGCTCCTCCAGCCGCTCGTCGGTCGTCCGGCTGAGCTGCGCGACGACCAGTGGATCGCTATCGAGGCACTCGTCGCCGACCGGCGTCGTGCGCTCGTGGTCGAGCGGACGGGCTGGGGGAAGAGCGCCGTCTACTTCATCGCGGCGATGCTTCTCCGCGGGGAGGGTGCTGGGCCGGCGGTCATCGTCTCGCCGCTGCTCTCGCTCATGCGGAACCAGATCGCGGCGGCGACACGCGCCGGCGTGCGAGCGGTGACGGTCAACTCGACGAACCCCGAGGACTGGAAGGCGATCTTTTCCTCGGTGCGTCACAGCGAGGTCGACGTCCTGCTCGTGTCGCCGGAGCGGTTGAACAACCCGGACTTTCGCGCCGAGGTCCTGCCGGGTCTCACGGCCGCGTGCGGGCTGCTTGTCGTGGACGAGGCGCACTGCATCTCGAACTGGGGCCACGACTTTCGTCCGGACTACCGGCGTATCCGTACCTTTCTCGAAGAGCTGCCTGCTCACACGCCGGTCATCGCGACGACCGCGACCGCACCGAGTCGCGTCGTCACAGACATTGCCGAAGTGCTCGGCATCGGCCCGGACGCACCGGAGGTGCTCGTGCTGCGCGGCTCGCTCGACAGAAAGAGCCTGCATCTCGGCGTCGTCCAGCTGGGGAGCGAGGCGGAGCGCCTTGCATGGCTCGCGGACCGGCTGGACACGCTCGTCGGATCCGGGATCATCTACACCCTGACCGTTGCCGGCGCAGAGGAGCTGGCCGGTTTCCTCTCCTCCCGGGGCTTTTCCGTCGCTGCGTACTCCGGCCGCTCCGGTGTCGAGGATCGTCTCGTTGCCGAGGAGGACCTGCTCGCGAACCGCGTCAAGGCACTCGTCGCGACGTCCGCGCTCGGGATGGGCTTCGACAAGCCGGACCTCGGCTTCGTGATCCACTTCGGCGCTCCCTCGTCGCCCGTCGCGTACTACCAGCAGGTCGGCAGGGCAGGCCGTGGAGTGAGCCGCGCGGAAGTGATCCTCGTCCCTGGTGCATCCGACCAGGCCGTCTGGGAGTACTTCGATTCGGTTTCATTCCCGGACGAGGCTGTGGTCCGGGCGGTGCTCGCCGAGCTCGACGGGGCTCGGCGAGCACTCAGTATCTACGAGCTCGAGTCCCGTTGCCCACTCAGCCGCACT
>JAJYXS010000154.1 GCA_021801615.1 Actinomycetes bacterium | reverse complement strand
CTGTTCGTAGGTCCATCGTCCCATGGCGCCGCGTCCGTTCGGCCCGAGATTCGATACCACCCTGCGCGTCACACCGCTGACCGGCTCCTAGCCTGGCTCTCCCCGCAGCACGAGAAGGGCAACGTCGTCGTGGCGTGCGCTGAAGGGCGTCCGCCGCTCGAGCCTCGCGGAGAGACTGGCGACCACCTCCTCGGCGTCGCTGCTCTCTCGTGCTGCCTCGCCGACGATCGTCAGGAGCTCGGCGTCGTCGAGGGCGTCTGGCGGCGGGAGGTCGGTCACGCCGTCGGTGTAGAGGACGATCGTGTCCCCGCGGTCGATCTCGATCGTCTCCTCCTCGAACGAGGGGTGCTCGATCACCCCGACGAGGGGACCGAGCCGACCCGTCGGAACCGCAGTACCACCCGCTCGGACGACGATCGGAGGCGGATGACCCCCGTTGGCGATGGTCAGGGTGGCGCCGTCCGGCGGACACACGAGCTCACCGTAGACAAGGGTGCAGAAGGTCGCGGGCTCCGTGCGCCTCACCGCGTCATTGACGTGAGCGAGCACTTCCGCCGGGCAGTCGCCCCGCCAGGCGCTGGCACGGACGCTGTGACGCATGAGCGAGGTCAGCGCCGCCGCGTGCGGCCCCTTGCCGCACACGTCGCCGATGACAACGCCGAAGCGGCCGCCGTCGATCTCGAAGACGTCGTAGAAGTCGCCCCCCACCTCGTTGCCCTCGCCTGCCGCCTGGTAGGCGACGGCGCGTCCGATCCCGGGGATGTCGGGAAGCCGGACCGGCAGCAGACTTCGCTGCAGCGTCTGGGCGATGACCTTCTGCTGCTCCATCAATCGGTGGTTCTCGAGCGACGAGGCGACGCGCCCGGCCACTGCTTCGGCGAGGGTGAGATCGTCACGGTCGTAGCGCCGGCCGGGGCCCGAGAGGACGAACTGCATGGCTCCGACAACACGGTCCCACTTGATCAACGGTACCGTGATCACCGAGTGGAGCCGGAGCGCTCGCACGACCTCGAGCGCGTCTTCAGGCAGCTCGACCTGGGCGAGCACTTCTTCGTTGATCTCAGCCAGAAGCTCAGGCCGACGGGTGCGGACGACAGAGGGGACACCCCTTGCTGCGGCGGGATCGTAGGGAAACCTCTCCTGGAGCTCACGCGCGTACTCGACCATTGCGGGGTCGACGTGGGCGACTTCGACCTCTGGGACCTGATCGTTCGGCTCGAAGAACACATGGATCGAGCACCAGTCGCCGAGACGAGGGACCGCAGCCCTCGTCACCGCTCGCATCACGTCCCTTCGGCTGACCGTGGTCGCCAGGACACGGTTGACCTCGTTCAGGAACTCGAGCCGTTCACGCAGGAAGCGCTCCGCGTGGACACGCTCGGTGGCGGTGGACGCCGACACCTCGAGACGGCGCCCGGCGTCCTCCAACCGGCGGATCTCGGCGACGTCACGGGATACGACGGTGCCCCCGACGACGGACCCATCACCTGCGAAGAGGGGGCTGATCGTGCTCAGCCAGTGGGTGTCGGATCGACGAATCCCCGGGTGCTCGTAGTGGCGCGTCTCACCCCCCAGCGCAGCCCTGAAGTGCTCCTCGAGTACCGCTCCCTCGCCGGCAGGCATGACATCACTCGGCCTGCGACCAAGCAGCTCCTCTCGAGTCCACCCCAGCCGCGAGAACGCCCCGCCACAGACGAGCACGTACCGGAGCTGCGCATCGAAGGCGAAGACGGTCACATCGGGCAGCCGCTCGAGCAGCGAACGGTACAGATCGGCGTCGGTGAACGCACGGATTGTCACGGCTGGCGAGCCAGCGAGCGGTACCTTGCCGACGCCCTCCGAGTCGCTCATGACCAAGGCCACCTCGCGCTCTTCCCCAACGAGTGCAGAGGCACACTATCGAACCAGCGGGCGACGTGCCCCCGGAATGCAGCGCATCGAGCGACCTGGGGGGACGGGGGCTTGCCCGGGTTCACCGTGCGAGACGGGCCCCGCCGCGACGATCGGGGTCAAGGAGCGCTCATCACCTCGCAGCGCTCGTCGGAGACGGACGGTTCGTCACGCGAGTGAGCCCGCAGGTGGCGGACGATCAGCCGGAAGGACTCGACGAAGCTCACCTCGCAGTACGTCAGGTGGCTGGTGTGGCAGAACGTCTTGACGAGACGCTGCGCACGCCGGAGGTTCGGCCGCGGCATCGACGGAAAGAGATGGTGCTCGATCTGGTAGTTGAGGCCGCCGAGCGCGAAGGTTGCCAAGGCGCCACCGGTGACATTCCGAGACGTGAGGACCTGACGGTCGGCGAAGCCCAGTGTTGTGCCGGCCAAGACGAGGGGCATCCCCTTGTGGTTGGGCGCGAAGCTCACCCCGAGGTAGACCGAGAAGACCGCCTGTTGCAGGGCGACGAATGCGACCGCCTTGACCGGACTGAGCACCACCGCCACGAGCGTGAGGAACGCGGCTCCATGGGCCAAGACCACCAGCCCCTCGCCGAACGCTCTGCGGTCGCGTCGCGCGACGATGTCGCGCATGGCGCCCACGTGCAGGCCCACGCTTCGTAGCGCCAGGAGGGGAAAGAACAGCGGCGCCCTCCACCGTGCGAGGAGGCTGGACGGCCCCTTTCGTTCGCGTGCAGGAGTGCTCCCGAACACCCCGAAGACGTCGGACCCGACGTCGGGGTCACGATCCAGCTCGTTCGGGTGCGAGTGGTGCGCGTTGTGCTTGGGGACCCACCACCCGAAGCTCAGCCCGATCAGCGCGTTGCCGACCACGAGCCCGACCAGGCGGTTGGCGGACCGCGACGCAAAGATCTGCTGGTGCCCGGCGTCGTGCCCGATGAAACCCAACTGGGCGAACACCGCTCCCAGGAAGACGGCGACGCCGAGGACGGCCCACGAGTTGCCGACGACAACGAACGCAGCCCACCCACCTGCCAACATTGCGATGGTCAGGGTGATCTTGACGACGTAGTAGGTGCGCCTGCGATCCAGCAGCCCGGCCGCACGAACCTGCAGGGCGAGCTCGCGGAACGCGGCCGTCGAGCCACCCGTGGCGACGTCACTCACGGCGCCTCGTTCGGCGGGGGCCGGCGGGTCACACCAACATCAGATCAGCTGTGGGATCGAGCCGTCGCAAGCCTCCTGGCTCCGACGTCACGATCCGCTGGCGAGCTCGGCGCGCGCAGATGACGACGTGTGCGTCGACGACGTCGCTCGTCTCGCTCGCAGCCAAGACTCGCCCGACGCTGGTGGCGTCCACCCGGTCGAGGGGGACGACGTCCGTGGTGGGTTGGCGGATGAGACGGGCAAGGAGAGCCTGGCGCTCCGGCTGCCGGGTCGCTTGTGCGAGCGCGGCGGCGGGAACCGTGATCCGAGAGCCCGTCTCCCGGGCACGGGCAAGGAGCACGAGGACCTTGCGATCCCGGCGGTCGAGGGCGACCAGACCCCCGGCATCGAAGGTGAGACCAGCCATCAGGCTGCGGGCATCCTCTTGCGCCGGCCGCCGACGCCAAGTGCCTCGTCTGCCCAGCGACGCTCTGTCGCCGAGAGGCTTCCTCCCGTTGCACGCAGCGCGTCGGCGAGCATCGCTCCCCAGCCCGCCACGTCGTCGAGGGCAAGGCCAACCGCGTGCTGGCCGAATCCCGACACGCTCGACGCGGACCCCGACTCGACCAACGACCGGACTCGGTCCAGCTGCTCTTCCTCGAGCGTGACGGTGACTTTCCGAGTCGCCATACCATTCACCATACCATCCGGGCCGGTCGGCAACTCCTACCTACTCGCTGCGCGCCGCCTCGTCGGTCGTCCCGTCCTGCCCGCCTACGTCCACGACGGGAGGAAGGTCGGCGATCTCTGCCTTCGTGAGTCGGAGCCGAACGCCATCCCCGTCAACTGCGATCACGGCAGAGATCGGGATGGAGACCTCCTTCTTGCCCCAAAGGTGACCTTCATCCAGGAGGACGTGGGTCACCTGGTGGTCACTCGGATCGATCACGAGCCCACGGACATGCCCGATCGCACCGTCCGACGCATGGACATGTTGCCCACGTTGCACTTCGACTTCACCTGGTGGGACCTTGTCGTAGGTGACCCGCTGCTGCGAGGCGCCCATGCCGCCCATGCCCAGGCCGCCCATGCCCATGCCGCCCATGCCCATGCCGCCCATGCCCAGGCCGCCCATGCCCAGGTCGCCCATGCCCATGCCCATGCCCATGCCCA
>JAJYXS010000079.1:19163-25071 GCA_021801615.1 Actinomycetes bacterium | reverse complement strand
CGCCACCATCTGGGGCGAGTGCTGCGTCCTTCGGATCCTCGACAAGGGACGGTCGCTCATCCGCCTGAGCGACCTCGGCATGCCCCACGACACCCAGGGACAGATCTCCCAGCTCATCCGCTACCCCTTCGGCATGGTGCTGAGCGCGGGGCCGACCGGCAGCGGCAAGACCACCACGCTCTACGCCGCCCTCGCCGAGATCGACGAGCCGCACCGGAACATCATGACGATCGAGGACCCCGTCGAGTACATCTTCCCCACCATCAACCAGATCCAGACCCACGAGCAGGCCGGGATCACCTTCGCGACCGGGCTTCGCTCCATCCTCCGCCAGGACCCCGACGTCATCCTCGTGGGCGAGATCCGTGACGTCGACACCGCCCGGGTCGCCGTGCAGTCCGCGCTGAGCGGCCACTTCGTCCTCTCCTCGATCCACGCGACCGACTGCGCCGCGGCGCTCCACCGCTTCTTGGACATGGGGATCGAGTCGTTCCTCATCGCGTCGTCCGTCGTCGCGATCGTCGCGCAGCGCCTCGTCCGGCGGACCTGCCCAAGCTGCAAGGTGCCCTACCAGCCGGCAGCCGAGGAGCTCTCCTTCTACGAGGAGAGCGGCGGCCAGCCCAAGACGACCTTCTGGCGCGGCGAGGGGTGCAACTTCTGCGGGGGCACGGGCTACCGGGACCGGATCGGCGTCTTCGAGGTGATGCGCATCACCCCGGAGATCAAGCGTCTCGTGGTCGGGTGGGCCACCCAGGAGGAGCTCCAGCGGATGGCCGTCTCCCAGGGGATGCGCACCCTGCGCGAGGAGTCGGTGCACCTCATCGAGCAGGACGTGACCACGATCGCCGAGGTGCTGCGCACCATCTACGCGCTCTAGGAGAAGGCGGCGAGACAGATGCCCAAGTTCAAGTACTCCGCGATCGGCCCCGACGGGGCGACCGTCTCGGGAGTCGAGGAGGCGCTCACCCTGGGCGGCGCCCGCCGTGCGCTCGTGTCGCGCGATCTCGCCCCGGTGGAGGTGAAGGAGAAGCGCAACGTCTTCACGCTCGACATCACGAAGAAGCGGGTCAAGCGGCGCGACCTGATGCACTTCTCGCGCCAGATGGCGGTCTTCACGCGCGCGGGGATCCCGGTGCTCGAAGCGCTCGACGTGATGACCGAGGAGCGGGGCAACAAGCGCTTCGCCGTGGTCATCGCCGAGATGGCCGACGCGCTGCGGGGCGGGGACACCTTCTCTGGGGCCGCGTCGGCGCACCCCGACGTGTTCCCCCCGTACTACCTCGGGATCCTGCGCTCCGCCGAGCTCTCCGGCAACCTCGACACCTCGCTCGACCAGCTCGCCGACTACATCGAGCGGGACATCGAGGCCCGCCGCAAGGTGATCAGCGCGGTGAGCTACCCCGCGATCGTCATGGGCTTCGCCATCCTCGCCATCATCGTGATCGTCGCGATCGCCCTTCCGCACTTCAAGACGTTCTTCGCGACCCTGACAGCGAAGCTCCCGCTCGTCACCCGCATGCTCATGGGCGTCGCCAACTTCTTCACGAACGACTGGCGGGTGATCGTGGGGGTGCTCGCGTTCGTCGCGGTCCTCGTCACCCTCGGCATGGTCACGAAGAAAGGAAGGGAGATCCGCGACACGGTCCTGCTCAAGGTCCCGGTCGCGGGCGACCTCGTCCTCACGGCCCTCATCGAGCGGTTCTGCCGGATCCTCTACTCGATGGTCTCCTCGGGCGTGCCGCTGCCCGACGCGCTGCTGGTCACCACGCAGACCACGACCAACTTCGTCTTCCGCCAGGGCCTCACACGGGCCCGGACCGCGATGCTCAGAGGCGAAGGGCTCGCAGGGCCGCTCAACGCGTCCGGCCTCTTCCCTGCGACCGCGAGGCACATGTTCCTCGTCGGCGAGCGCACCGGCACGATGGACGACCAGCTCGAGACCGCGGCGACCTACTACGACCGAGAGCTCGAGTACAAGCTCAACCGGTTCACGGCGCTCTTCGAGCCGGCGGTGATCGTCTTCGTCGGCGTCGTCGTCGGCTTCGTGGCGGTGGCGCTCATCGCGGCGATGTACGGAATTTATCGCCAAGTGCATCTCGCTTGATCGGATGTGGAGATTCGTCGTTCATACTCGAGAGCAGCGCGAACAGGAGGTGTCGGCATAGGCGGAGGGGAACCACTCGAAGATGGGCCCGGGCGATGCCCGGCGCCACAAGACCTGGCCTCGAGACCGAGGAGTCGCGAGGCGCCACACAAGGAGAACACAGCATGTTGGCAACGTTGGAGAGACTGAAGCAGAAGAGAGGAGACGAGGGCTTCACCCTCATCGAGCTCCTCATCGTGATCATCATCCTGGCGATCCTCGCCACGATCGTGATCTTCGCGGTCGGCACCACGACGAAGAACGCCGCGCTGGCGTCCTGCAAGTCCACAGTGAAGACCGTCCAGACCGCCCTCGAAGCGTTCAAGGCGCAGACGCCCACAGGGAGCTTCCCAACGACACTTACGACACTGGCCACGAAGGTGACGGTAGGGACAACAACGAAGGGCCCCTGGCTGAAGTCGGTGCCGAACACCAAGACGACGACAATCACAAAGCTGGGCTGGGCATTCATCTCGTACTCATCGACAACAGGAACCTTCAATGTGAAGACGAAAGGCACAACGACGGCTCGCGCGACAAGTACAGGAACAGTCTGCAAGGGCGCCTGAGCTACTGACCAGGGTGCGGAACGAGCCGGGGCCATGGCCCCGGCTCGTTCCCGTCGCCGCACGTTGTCATGACCACTGCACGTTGACATGACCACTGCACCCGAAGCTTCCGACCTCGCCCTCCGGCCTGCGGCTCGTCGTCGCAGCGGATCGAACGCGTGGTGGATCCTGGGCTTGACCCTGCTGTACGTCGCGACCGGGATGGCCTTCAGCCTGTGGTGGGCGCCGGTCGTCCGGCACGGGCCCGACTACTGGATCCAGCCGGGCGACCTCCTCGGGATGGTGCGCGCGTCCGGGTGGATCGAGTACGGGGGGTTCTCGTACCTGTACTCGCTGCACAGCGGGATCGTCACGCTCCCGGGCTTCTCGATCCTGCTCACGCCCTTCGTGGCTGTCTCCCAGGCGCTGCACCTCGTCCCCGCGACCACCCTGCTCCCCCTCCCCAGGCCGACGCAGTGGCTCCTCATCGGCCCGGTCGCGATGGCGGCCTCGGCCGTCGCGCTCGCAGGGCTCGACGCGCTCGCGCGCAGCGCCGGCGCGTCGCTCGTGCGCCGCCGCATCCTCCTGGTCGCCGCGGCCGCGGCCTCCTGGTCCGTCGTCGTCATCTGGGGCCACCCCGAGGACCTCCTCGCCATGGGCCTTGGTGCGCTCGCGCTGAGCAGGGCGATGGAGGGTCGCACGACGTCAGCGGGGTGGCTGCTCGGCGGGGCGCTCGCGATGCAGCTCTACGTCGTGCTGCTCGTCCCCGTCCTCGTCGGCCTGCTCGGGCTGCGCAGATCTGCGCCCTTCCTCGCGCGGGCCGCACTGCTGCCGGGCGCGCTCTTCCTCGCGCTCGCGATCCCGAACCCCCACGCGACGCTGCACGTCCTCCTCGACCAGCCGACCCCTCCCAGCGTCAACTTCCCCACTCCCTGGGTGCTCCTCGCGCCGCACGTCGGCCGCCAGCACGTCGCCGGCGGACCCGGCCGGCTGGTCGGCCTGGCGGCTGCGAGCGCGCTCGGCTTCCTTGCCGCGCGCTTCCGAGCAGACCGGCTGACGATCCTCTGGCTCGCGGCCGCGGCGCTGTCGCTCCGCTGCCTGACCGAGGCCGTGATGACCCCCTACTACGTCGTGCCGGGGATCGCCGTCGCGCTCGCGGCCGTCGCCCCGCGCAGCTGGCGTCGATGGGCGCTCGTGGCCGCGGCCGGCGCCGCGCTCACGGTCCTCACCTACCACCGCCCGGGTATCTGGTGGTACTTCCTCGAGATGGCCGGCGCGTTCGCGCTGATCCTCGCGGCCTCGCGGCCTCACTGGCACCGGGCACCCGCCCCGGAGGCCACGCCCACAGTCGAGCCCACCGCCACCCCATCCTGGGCAGCCGTACGAGGGCCCGAAGAGGTGCCGGCCCTGGCGGCGAACCAGCTCCGGCGCTCCTGAGCAACCTCTCCTGAGTGCCCTCCTGACCTAACGGACGATCTCCATCCGCAGCCCGAGCGCGTCCCACTCAGGATCCTCGGGGAGACGGCTGACCGTGCGCGCCGCGATGCGCCTCGCGGTCCACAGGCAGGCTGCCGCGTCGTTCAGCTGGCTCTTCGAGACACCCGGGAGCGTCGCACCGAGGATCCGCTCTGCTCCTGGCAGCCTCGCTCTCAGGATCTCCTCGCGCTCTTCGATGCCCACCTGCGTGCGCTTCGGGTACCGGAGCGGGCGGTCCTCGGCGAGCTGGAAGAAGCTGAGCTCGGGGTGCACCTCGAACACCGTCCGTTGCCAGTACGGGGCGATGACCTTGTCGACCTCGGCGATCTTGGCGATCTGACGCCACCGGATCGGGCTCAGGTGGCCGCCCGACGCCTCCACCGCCTCCTCGTAGGTCGAGGCGGCCAGCGCCGCGCGTGGCGGTGCGGACGCGATCGCGCTGGCACGCGGCACGCCGAGGACCCGTCGCGCCTCCCGCTCGCAGGAGCGACCCTTCGCCCGGGGCTCCTCCAAGAGCCCGATCGGCGTGAAGACCGCGATCACGCGGTAGGCAGGCTTGTAATCCAGGATGTCGATGAACTCACCGATCACCTCGGGCTCCTGGGGGGCGATCGTCGCCCCCTGCCACTTCGCGCTCGCGACCAGCCAGCCCCCACGGGCCGGCACGACACCGGCGAGCAGCTGGTACGGGAGCTGCGCGCCGTGCGTCGCCGCCCTCATCGCGCCACCCCGCGGCCCGGCTCAGTCATTCGCCGCCTTCACCACCCACTGTTTCACGAGGATCGCCGTCCCGCAGGTCACCGTCGCTGTTGTATTGCAGCTCTCACCGTTGAGCGCTGTCTTGTCCCGGAAGCCGACTTCCGCCAAGACCACGAGATTGGGTGTCCGCATGCTGGGTGTCGATGTACGCCCGGCCATCATGTCCAGCAGCTTTGTCTTTGTGCACGACGTCCGGCAGGTGAAGAACGTGATGAAGCGCTGGTACACCGACACCAGGGTGATCGTGTCTGTTGTCTCCTGGTGGACTGTCGAAGGGGCTGCGGAGAGCACCACGGTGTGCACGCTGTTTGTCTCCGAGACGATCGTGACGACCGGTGTCGTCGGGATCCCGCCCTTTGTGTCGCGGATCACCGAGCCCACGAATGTCCGTGTTGTGACGGACCCGGAGAACAGGTTGGCTGTCGTCACCACCACCTCACCTGTCTCGACTGCGATGCTCGCTGTTGGCGCGGGGCTGCGCACTGTGGCCACCGGCGCCAGCCTTCCTTTGCAGTAGACCGCGAAGGTGTACTGCGTGCCCTCTGTGACCTTGACGGTCGGGGTTCCCAGGCAGCTCGCGGGCCCTGTCGGGTAGTACGCAGGACGGTACCTGACAGCCTGGAGCGCGATCTCGGTCGCGCTGTCTGCGCCGTACTCGAGGCCCCGCTCGGCCTTGAGCTGCGCGGTGTCGAGGAGCGAGCCGCCCGCGAAGGTGAGGAGCCCGCCGACGGAGAGCGCTGCGACCACGACGAAGACCAGCGCGAGGATGAGCGCGGCGCCGCATTCGTCGCGAACGCGCTCGCTCGGTCTCGCTGCCGCGTGCACTGCTTTCCCGGCCCCGCCGATCGGTCGACTGGCCGTCATACGGTCGCCGATCCGTCGACTCGCCGTCATACGGTCACCGAGGCCTCTGTTGTCTTGAGGGCCACAGGCGTCGTTGTGCTGACCGATGTCTCCGCAGAGGGGAAGTGGCTCGGGCTCG